>JABDBK010000008.1:24530-53990 GCA_013288655.1 Gammaproteobacteria bacterium
GCAGCCACAAGGAGGGCAAGCAGCAGCACAAGCAGGAGCCCCTCAGCAGCAGCCACAAGGAGGGCAAGCAGCAGCACAAGCAGGAGCCCCTCAGCAGCCGCCACAAGGAGGGCAAGCAGCAGCACAAGCAGGAGCCCCTCAGCAGCAGCCACAAGGAGGGCAAGCAGCAGCACAAGCAGGAGCCCCTCAGCAGCAGCCACAAGGAGGGCAAGCAGCAGCACAAGCAGGAGCCCCTCAGCCTCAGCAGCCGCAGCAAGGAGGGCAAGCAGCAGCACAAGCAAGAGCCCCTCAGCAGCCGCCACAAGGAGGGCAAGCAGCAGCACAAGCAGGAGCCCCTCAGCAGCCACAAGGAGGGCAAGCAGCAGGCATAACCCCAGAACAAGCCGATCATATTATAATGACCGTTATATCTCGACATAATCAGCTGCATCCTGGAGCATTGCCTGATCCTACTTCTCTAACGTGGAGTAAGCTTCGTCATGAGCTTAAGCAAGAATCTTACACAAAAGAGGGTATTGGAAGAGCAATAGATCAACTTTATAGACAAGTAGGAGCTCAACAAATAGCACCAAATCAGAGGGACTTTAGAGAATATATTGCTTTAAATCATATGCCGCGTAACCCTAATTCGCCAGCAGATATAGATCAACATCTCTTCGCGCAATACGCAACAGCTTCAACTTATAAAGATTTACAAAAACAAATGAAACAATTTAAGTTTAGCGAAGGAGATGATGTTAAGACAGCGGATGTCATAAACATTGTTAATGCAAATCGAGCTGCCGAATTTAAGAGAGTTAGTGCTGATCCGGTTGGATTTGTCAGGGGGGGTGCCGAGGAACAGACATACAACGCTGTAAAAGATAGACGAGATTCTATTCTCACAGTTTTAAAAAATTATAAGAAAAAAACAGATGAATTAAAGTCTTCAGAGCGAAATGTAGAAGAATTAAGGAGAATGAGCGATTTTGTTTATGAGCAGAAGAAAAACCTGGAAAAATATAAAAACTCAGTGGAATCTAAGTATGGTGAGAGAGCTCCAGAGCGTGATCAGGATCAAAACAAGCGTGACGATCGAATGCATAATGTTGATGCTTGTTTAGCTGACATAAGAACTATAGAAGCAAATCTTACATACATTGAAGATCATCCGGTAGAGAATCAGCTTCGTGTAATGAAGCCGGTACCTCTTTCCGAGAGAGAGCAAGAAGTTATGGCTAGCAAGGCGCGCGAGTTAAAGGTGGCTGCGGCAGATGTTTCGATGTCTCGAGAGAATGCGCTAGCAATAGCCAATGCATATGTGGGTGCTGGAGGGCCTGCTGTAATAGGGTTTGGAGCGCATCGAGGAGACATTCCAGAGGACGCAAAAGAATTAAAGAGAGGTGAAGCACGATGCACTGCAAGAAAATATGTCGATCACACAGGCAAACTTATCCGTATAGCAGCGGTTGAGGAGCGAGGTGCGGCATATGTTAGATCTCAATTTGTGTTTGCAGTGGAGCCACCTGCAGCAGGAGCGGCGACAGGGCGGCCTATATTTCCTTTTGAAGATGAGAACCCTTTTATAGAAAAACGTAGATTTAAAGCAAATATAGAGATCCCTGGAATGGCATGTCTTGAGTGGGGTGCGAATGAAATAAAAAGCATTATACTTCGTTCTCCTCCAGCTATACAGTCTGCACCTATTATACTACCTGAAGAAGGGATCGCACCTAGGATGGTTAATGCTATGCGTTTGTATTGTGAATATAAAAAGATTCCTTATGAACCTAAGGACAGCGCTTTAACAGATGATCATCATGCTTTATTCGAAAAGAAGTATTCTGAAAAGCATCCAGATGATCTGTCTGCAAAAGCTTTGGAAAAAAAGGAGAGCGAGAGTAATCGTCCGAAAGGTCTTTTTTCGAGATAGCTAAATAGAAAGTGCCATCATCCTATATGTTATTGATAAAATAAAAACATGTAAAATGATGGCACTTAATCCCTTTTCTTTAAAGTCAAAAACTCTCTCCCTTCGCCCTTGACGTATCAACAAAATTAGTATACTTAATTGTACAAGTACAACAAATTGTACAATTAAAGAGGTTGCTACTATGGATGCCAAAAGTTATTCAGCAGTAAAAATTTTTATTGACTTATTGGATAAATAAATAGGAGATCAACAGTGAGCCGTGCAAGAGTCTAGTATGTGCTTTCTGAGAATGTTATTTATTTCACGTTGGTCTTTGCTATGTAACATCCCAATTTTTTTAATAATTAAACGGATATCTATAGTAAATATTTTTTGACGAATAATGGATGGTGCATGTAACCCGGCGACTGTAACATCAATGATACTATGATCATCAAACCAGCGACTATGTTTTGCTGTCGTCACCATTAACAAAGTAATATGACTTGTTTTACTCTGATGATCTTCCGAGCTTAATACTACTGCAGGACGCTTCTTTGTTCTTGGTGAGTCGGTGAAGGGGAAAGGAACTGCAACCACAGTGTACGGTTTATAAGTCATGGAAAGCCTCGTCATCTTCTTTAGAATCCCATTCTGATAAAGTCGATGTTAACGCTTTATGATATTCATAATCAAAAGGAGAAATTTTCATTAAAATGACTTTATTATTTACGACTTCAAAAGCAATACCATCGCCTGAATGTAAATCTAATTTCTCTCGAATTGCGGCGGGGATAGTTGCCTGCCCTTTTTGTGTCAGTTTAGAAATATACATAAATACCTCCTTACAGTAATACTACCTTACATGCTTACAGTATAACAGATATTGCAAAAGATGATAGATAAGTATATACTTATTAGTATATATTAATAGTCGAGGTTACCATTATGAAAATAGCTAAATTATTTCAAAATGGCCAAAGTCAGGCCGTTCGCCTACCTAAAGAATTTCGATTTGAAGGAGAAGAAGTTTTTATCAAGAAGGTGGGACAAGTGACCATTCTGATACCGGTTAAAAATCCTTGGCAGCCTCTTTTTGAGAGTCTCCATCAATTTTCTGATGATTTTATGAATACGAGAGAGCAACCGAAACAACAAGAAAGAGAGGATCTTTTTTCATGAAATATATGTTAGATACCAATATGTGTATTTATATCATTAAAAAGCATCCGGAAAATGTACTAAAAAAGTTTAAAACATTAGATATTGGCGATATCTGTATTTCATCTATCACTTTTGCGGAGCTTATGTATGGCGCATATAAAAGTCATCATCAACAGCAGAATAAAATCGCTTTAGAAAGCTTTACTGCACCGCTTGAAATTGTACCATTTGATGGAAATGCAGTAGACCATTATGGTCAGGTGAGAGCATATCTTGAAAAAAAGGGAACGCCTATCGGTTCATTGGATACGATGATTGCGGCTTCGGCGTTAAGCTTGGGTCTCATTTTGGTTACTAATAATATAAAAGAATTCTCTCGTGTTCCTCATTTAAAAATTGAGGATTGGATATAATTTTTTATTGCGCAAAAAAGCTATGCCGCATTAATTAAAACTGTAGCACATTTATGGTAGCCGATCAGATGATGATTGCAGCAGCAAACGCACTGAAACTACAGGTAAAATCTTTTTAAAAAGCAATAACTTAAAAATTGACTAAGTATTATTCAAATGCTATACTTTTGACATAAACCAAACCATTTGAAAGACAAACGAGGCTTTTATGGAGGCACGTAGGAAACCTAAGTTACGGCACTTAGGCTGGTTTGACGGGCGTAAAGGAGATCACACTCTCCTTAGAGAAATCAATCAGGTGAAAGTTGGCATTTGTGAGGTCAATGGGAATGCTTCATCCAGGGATCAAGAAGATACGTATATCACCGATGCTTCGGAAATCTCTAAAGCATTTATGGAATTGTCCCCAGAACAGAGAAAGCTTGTTGTAGAGAAAACTTTTGCAGATTTGCAAGAAGGATTAGGGGAAGAACAACAAGGCAGTTGTGCTTGTATTGCAACCGGTCAAGTGAAAGAGGGCGGAAAAGCTGTCGTTTCTACAAGCTATGTGGGAGATAGTGTTGCATTTCTTATTATTCTTGACGCTAATGGTAGATTAAAGCGGGCTATAGCTTGTAATCCAGTGCTGCATTATCCTGATAATGCTGGGGAAAAGAAGGCTATAACAGAGGGAAACAAGCGAAAGAAAGGTCTCGTTTTGGAGAAAGATGGAATACCAAGACTTTATGAATCTGCTCCTGACTCTAACGGAAATCTTCAACCAGTGTTGCGCAATGGACGCTGTCGTAGCTTGGCTATGACGAGAGCTTTCGGAGATTTTAATCTTGCTTTATGCGGTCTTTCGCATATACCTGAAACGACCGAGATTACCATAGAAGGAATAGACTCTACTGATCGTGTTTTTATGGTGGTCACCTGCGATGGTGCCATGGAGCATTGTCAAAATGATCCTAACACTTTTGCGAATGAACTAGGTCAACTTTTTCAAAAACATCACACATCTTCACCTGAGCTATTGGCAGAAAAAATTGTAGATCATGGTTTAGCAAAGGACTCCATGGATAATATCACCGCCATGGTTACGGAACTGGTTGTTTCAAAACAAGAAGCAGCAATAATCGATGGGCCTGCTGCGTCTTTAGCTGTTTTTGATGGGCATGGTGGTGCTAGGGCATCGAATTTTTTAAAGCAAAATTATCTTAAGCGGTTCCGAACAAATATTGAGTCTTTTCTAGGGATGGTATTGCAGCAAGCGGAGCCAGAACTCACATCTGTTCCCGCTCATTCTGAAACGGCTGCGAAACCCAGCGGCTATTCTATGTGGCCAAGAGTAGCTGGAGGAATTTTAGGGGGAGCTGGAGGAGCGGTGGGAGGAATGTTCTTGGGTGGCATGATAGGCTCTATCGTACCAGTGATTGGGACGACTATTGGAGCTATAGCAGGTGCTGTTATAGGAGGCCTGGTGGGAGGAGTTGCTGGAGCCGGTATTGGATATGGTATTGAACGATTCGCCCGAAGAAAACAAAGTGATAATAAACCACCGCCGTCTAAACCAGCGGCACCTTCTATTATGGGAGGCTCAACACGCAAGATACCTGGCGGCGTTACGCCAACTACTCAAGAAAAACCGGAGATGATAACAGAGGAATCTAAGACAATCGTTTCTCAAAATACTGTAGATGCTCCAGCTCAGAGCAAGGTATATGTACCCCAAACTTCAGGTTTATCTTTTAATCACGACTGAATTTTTGCTTTCCGCATGCATTTGTCTTTTTCTTGTATATTGTGCTCTATCACTACCGGTAAGATTCACAGTGAGTTTGTGTATCAACTGTTGCCGGCATGCAGCCGCATCTTCTTCTGAAAACTCAGGTGAAAAAATCTGTTCATCGGGCACTGATGTATTATATAAAAAATGCAAGAATTTTTTTTGACGTTTGAGATTCATGGTGTTTTTGTCATGTAAGTTGTTACGTGAAAGGGAATCATAATTTTCGACGTGCGTGAGTTCAGAGTTGTGTGCATTCAAAAATGTTTCGATGCGTTTTTCTTCGCATTGAAAAATGGCATGTTTGCGTGTTGCATCAATACCTACTTCAGTAAATCCCACGCCATGATCATAAAGTTGTAATACCCGTAAAGGATATTTCTTTTTAATCTCGTGACGATTTTTGTTTTCAGGGGCATAGATATCCATGCCACAAATGAAATTAAACATAGCCATTTGAGCACGGTTTTTTAACCTATCCCACCAGCCTGTTATCGCATTAATGGGATGATGAATAAAATCCATATCTTCTGCATATTCCACGCGTACACCCAACACATCAAGATCTTGATGGTGTTTGCCGCGCAAATATTTTTTTTCAAAATGATTGGCATAACGCCTATGACTAGCGTGTTTAATAGGAAAATTATCTGCGCAGCCCCCGTCCATATAGTATCTTCCCTTATCATAAACAGGTTGATAGAGAAGGGGTGCTGACATGGACATGCGCACGGCTAAATGTATAGGTTTATTTGGGGTGTTTTTATGGTTAAGTATTTTTAAACGACCTTTGGATGTTTCTTCACAGCGTGTTGCTGTTAAAAAAACATCTTTAAATCCTAAGTCTTTAATAGCAGCTAATTGATGAAAATGATTGAAAGTAATATTTTTAGTTGCGAGATGGATATGAAGCTTTTGAGTGTTGGGGTCTCTTGTCACGTGTGAAATAAATTTGTTAGGTTTCTTTTCGTCTATTTTTAGAAGCGTATTAATTATTTTTTGTTGCGCATGTGGGTCTTCTATTTGATTTAAGAATCGTTCGATAGATTTTTTGGTGCCCTTATAAAGGGATTGTTTTATATACTTTTGTAATTCGTTGCCGCGATAAATGCCGCCTCTGACGAATAAATTATAAATACCCGCAGCGCATTCCGGGTGCGTGATACCTGACGCAAATTTAACTATGCCCGAAATAATATCAAAAGGAACACCCAATAAAAATCCTCCTCGTACTTTATAGCATTGTTTTGCCAGGTATGAAAAAGCCTCTGATATCCATGCAAGTGGTTTTGATATGATATAAAGTGGAAAAGTTAAGCATTGATATATCTTTGATGCAGTGGAATCATCGAGTATATCATGGTGAAACTTAAGCCCATCTATCATACGTGCGCGTTCTTCGTGTTTTAATGGCATGGCAGCTAGGACGGCAAATAGAGCGCCTGCAGAGCTTCCGCCATACTCTTTGACATGATCGATTAAACCATTCTCTTGCAGCATGTGCAAAAGTTTTTGATAAACCCACGTTCGTCCGCCGCCTCCTTTGAAAACGATGGCGCGAAAGCGCGGGGCGCGTACAAAATAGGTGTACCTAAGATGGTTACCTTTATATATTTTGAAGCCATGGGAGAATAGTGTTCTGTTATAGGTCATTTTGCTCTCCTTGCTCTGATTTTACGTTTCCTTTAGCTTTATTAATTACGTTACGTGATCAATATGTCAAGAGAATCCTTTTTTTTGTCCAAGTTGTCTTGTCATCATGCCATTCTTTGTTTACAATCACCGCCTTTCAAATAGCGGTAATTTTTATGCGCAAAAAAATGGTCGCAGGTAACTGGAAAATGCATGGCTCACGTAATAGTGTATTGCCATTGTTGCGCGCGATTAAAGAAGGAGTGCAGACTCTTTCGAATGTCGATGTGGTGGTGTTCCCTAGTTTTGTCCATTTGCACATGGTTGAAGAAGTCTTAGCCGACAGCTTGATGGGATGGGGAGCGCAAAATCTTCATATAGGTGAATTTGGGGCGTTTACCGGCGAAGTTTCTGGACCTATGTTGGCAGATTATGGTTGCCAATATGTGTTAATAGGCCACTCTGAACGACGTAGCTTGTTCCATGAAGATTTGATGCAGGTTGCGTCTAAATTTAAAGCAGCCTTGCAGTATGGCCTGCGGCCAGTGCTCTGTATAGGTGAAACACTGCAACAGCGCGAGCGTGGCGAGACAGAATCTGTGCTTGTTGATCAGCTTGATTCCGTGATACATACAGTAAGTATTAATTTATTTAAACATGCTGTCATTGCTTATGAGCCTGTTTGGGCTATAGGCACGGGATTGACAGCCACTCCAGAGCAAGCGCAGGTGGTGCATGCGTTTATTCGTGGTCATTTAGCTAAACATCATGTTGATGTTGCCAATACAGTGCGTATACTATACGGCGGTAGTGTTAAAGCGGATAATGCTAAAGGTTTATTCGCTATGCCTGACATTGATGGTGGTTTAGTGGGCGGCGCATCGTTAGATGCGAGCAGTTTTGTAGAGATTTGCAAAGCAGCTGTATAATTTTTAACAGTAGGGTTTTTATGTACCAATTAGTATTGATAATACATGTACTTGCGGCTGTTTGCATAGTAGGCTTAGTCCTTATACAACAAGGCAAAGGTGCAACGGTAGGCGCGGCTTTTGGCGCCGGGGCTTCCCAAACTGTGTTTGGCAGTCGAGGTTCGGGTTCGTTTTTGTTGAAAGTGACGATTGGTTTAGCGATATTGTTTTTTGCCACCAGTATTGTGCTGAACAATATGGCGACAAGAGCAGTTAAGCAATCATCGCAAATGAATTTGCCTATTGAGTTGCCTGTCGAATCAAAGCCGGCTGAAGCACCTTTAGCGACACCCAATAGTATTCCTGCTATGCCCGCGAATGCGGAAGAGCCTGTGCAGCAAAGTAACAAATAGTTTTTTATATTTTTTGAGTTAGCAATATGCCGGAGTGGTGAAACTGGTAGACACGCCATCTTGAGGGGGTGGTGGCGAAAGCCGTGTCGGTTCGAGTCCGACCTTCGGCACCATGTTGAGGAGATGATCTTCATGTTAGAAAACTATTTGCCTATTCTGATTTTTATCGTTATAGGTGGTTTGTTAGGGGTGGTGGCGCTTATCATAGGCCGCTTTATGGGTCCAAAACGCCCAGATTCTGCAAAAAATTCTCCTTATGAGTGTGGATTTCCGGCTTTTGATGATGCCCGCTTGCCATTTGATGTTCGATTTTACCTGGTTGCTATCTTATTTATTATTTTTGATCTTGAAACGGCATTTTTAGTGCCATGGGCTGTGGTTTTTCGACAACTCGCTTGGTTTGGTATGATTGCCATGGGTATTTTCCTGGGATTGCTTATCATAGGTTTTATCTATGAGTGGAAAAAGGGGGCGTTAGAATGGGAATAACAGAATTAAAAACACAAGGTTTTTTAATAACATCCTTAGATAAGCTTATATCATGGGCGCAAAGCGGTTCATTGTGGCCTATGTCTTTTGGTTTGGCATGTTGTGCGGTAGAAATGATGCATGCGGCATCATCGCGTTACGATATGGATAGATTTGGTGCAGGAATTTTTCGTCCAAGTCCAAGACAAGCGGATTTAATGATTGTTGCAGGCACTTTGTGTAATAAAATGGCACCTGCCTTGCGTAAAGTTTATGATCAAATGGCAGAGCCACGCTGGGTGATATCGATGGGATCTTGTGCAAATGGCGGTGGTTATTATCATTATTCCTATTCGGTAGTACGCGGTTGTGATCGTATTGTCCCTGTTGATGTGTATGTGCCAGGTTGTCCGCCTACGGCAGAGGCATTGTTATATGGTGTCATACAACTGCAAAATAAAATTAAACGTAAAAAAGTGATTGAGCGTTGATTCGGGAATTTTTACATGACTGATATTGAAGAATTAAATGCAAAAATCAACACCCGCTTCTCTGATTTGATCGAGCGTAGTGTGCTTGCATATGGGGAATTAACTTTAATATTGCATGCTGAACATTTGCTTGAAGTGGCAAAAAGTTTACGTGATGAACCTGCATTTGACTTCAAATTATTAGTCGATGTGTGCGGCGTCGATTATCTCGATTACGGTATATCAGAATGGGAAACGGAAACTGCGAGTGGCACAGGCTTCGAGCGCGGAGTCATAGAAAATACCGGTCAAAAACACACAGGTAAACGTTTTGCAAGTGTGTATCATTTATTATCATTAAGACTAAACCAACGCATTCGCTTAAAAGTTTTTTTAGATGAGCATGCACCTCTGGTTCCAAGTGTTGTGGATATTTGGCCTGCCGCCAACTGGTTTGAACGCGAAGCATTTGATTTATTCGGTATTATTTATGAAGGACATCCTGATTTACGTCGCATACTGACCGATTATGGCTTTGTGGGGCATCCTTTCCGTAAAGATTTTCCTTTAATTGGTCAAGTTGAGGCACGATATGATGCCAAAGAACGCCGGGTTGTTTATGAACCGGTAAGCATACAAGCACGCGTGCTTGAGCCTAAGGTGATACGTACCGACCCACGTTATGAGGTTGGAGAATAAGCATGGAAAAAGCTACCGAATTTCGTAATTATACTTTTAACTTTGGCCCTCAACATCCTGCAGCACATGGTGTGCTACGACTTATTCTAGAAGTGGATGGTGAAACGGTTGTTCGAGCAGATCCACATGTGGGTTTATTGCACAGAGCCACCGAAAAATTGGCAGAAAGCAAACCATATAACCATACCATAGGTTATATGGATAGATTAGATTATGTCTCCATGATGTGTAACGAACATGGTTATGTGTTAGCCATTGAAAAATTATTGGGTATAGAACCGCCTGTGAGAGCGCAATACATTCGCGTTATGTTTGATGAAATCACCCGAGTGTTGAATCATTTGTTATGGCTGGCAGGCCATAGTATAGATATTGGGGCATTGACTGTATTTTTATACGCTTTTCGTGAACGTGAAGATTTGCTTGATTGTTATGAAGCCGTATCAGGCACGCGTATGCACGCGACATATTATAGACCGGGCGGAGTCTATCGCGATTTACCCGAAAAAATGCCGCAATACAAACCATCACGTTGGCATGATGCGAAAGAAGTCGCAACCATGAACGAAAATCGCCAAGGTTCTTTGTTGGATTTTATTTGGGATTTCACCGAACGTTTTCCTAAGCTTGTGAATGAATATGAAACTCTATTGACCGATAATCGCATTTGGAAACAGCGTACCGTAAACATCGGTATAGTATCACCCGAGCAAGCCATTGCCATGGGTTTTACGGGACCTATGTTACGAGGGTCAGGAGTTGCATGGGATTTACGTAAAAAACAACCTTATGAAGTTTATGATCGATTAGATTTTGATATTCCTATAGGGGTCAATGGCGATTGTTACGATAGATATTTAGTTCGTATCGAAGAAATGCGCCAGGCTAATCGTATTATTCGACAATGCGTGCAATGGTTACGACAAAATCCGGGATCTGTGATAAGCGACCATCGCAAAGTAGCTCCCCCTACGCGAGCTCATATGAAAGAAAGTATGGAAGCCTTGATTCATCATTTTAAATTGATGACAGAAGGTTATTGTCTACCCGTTGGTGAAGCTTATGCAGCCATTGAGCATCCTAAAGGTGAATTCGGGGCTTATATTGTGTCCGATGGTGCGAATAAACCCTATCGATTAAAAATTCGACCGGCAGGCTTTCCGCATTTGGCAGCTTTAGAAATGATGGTCAAAGGACATATGATTTCAGATGTGGTCGCAGTGTTATCCAGTTTAGATATTGTGTTTGGGGAGATAGACCGCTAATGCCTGCCAATCAAAATAATAGGCAACAACTTTCAGAAAAAGTGCGTGAACAAATCGATCATTGGTTGAAGCGTTATCCTGCCGATCAACGACGATCAGGCGTGATTGAAGCCTTACGTTTTGTTCAGGAAGAGCATGGATATTTGACCCAGCCGTTAATGGATAGCGTTGCTGATTATTTAGGAATTCCAAAAATCGCAGTGTATGAAGTTGCGACTTTTTACAGTATGTTTTTCGTAAAACCTGTGGGTAAACACATCATTGATGTGTGCACCAATGTTTCATGCATGTTGCAAGATGCGGAAAAAGTATTGTCCCATTGTAAAAAACGTTTAAACATTGACTTGAATCAAACGACTGAAGACGGACAATTCACCTTGCGTGAAGTCGAATGTTTAGGTGCATGTGCAAATGCACCCGCGATTCAGGTCGGCAAAAAATATTATGAAAATATGACGCCTGAAAAAATAGACGCTATGTTTGAGGAGTTAAGACATGGCAAATGAAATTTGTTTCCGCACCTTGCACTTAGACAAACCCTGGACACTTAAAACCTATGAAAGTGCCGGTGGTTATGAGCAATGGAAGAAAATTTTGACAGAAAAAACACCACCTTCGCAAATCATTGATGCCTTAAAGTTATCTGCATTACGCGGACGCGGCGGCGCAGGATTTCCAACTGGTTTGAAATGGAGTTTTATTCGTCACGATCTTCCAGGTCAAAAATATGTGTTATGTAATTCCGATGAAAGTGAACCTGGGACTTGTAAAGATAGAGAGATTTTACGTTTTAACCCACATCAACTCATCGAAGGTATTGCCATAGGCGCTTATGCCATGGGTGCGACGGTTGGCTATAACTACATACGTGGAGAATATTGGGAACCTTACGAAAGTTTTGAAGCAGCGCTCAATGAAGCAAGACAAGCAGGTCTGCTTGGTAAGAATATTTTAGGCTCCGGTGTCGATTTTGATTTATATACGAGTCTTGGTGCTGGGGCTTATATTTGCGGCGAAGAAACTGCACTTATGGAATCCCTGGAAGGCAAAAAAGGCATGCCGCGCTTTAAACCGCCTTTTCCAGCAGCGCGTGGTTTATACGGTAAACCGACAACCATCAATAATGTTGAAACTTTTGCATCCGTTCCGGTGATTTTACAAAACGGGGCTGAATGGTTTCTCAATTTAGGGAAACCAAATAATGGCGGCTGTAAAATCTTTAGTGTATCAGGCCATGTGAATAAACCAGGTAATTTTGAAATTCCTTTAGGCACACCGTTCAAGGATTTATTAGCTATGGCGGGTGGTGTGCGTCATGGTCATACCTTAAAAGCTGTGATTCCAGGCGGTTCATCCATGCCTATTTTGCCCGCAGACATGATGATAAATCTGGATATGGATTTTGATTCCATACAAAAAGCAGGTTCAGGTCTCGGATCAGGCGGCGTTATTGTGATGGATGAAACGGTATGTATGGTGCGTACGCTCGCGCGAATTTCTAAATTTTATATGGAAGAATCTTGCGGCCAATGCACTCCTTGTCGAGAAGGAACCGGTTGGGTTTATCGTTTGGTGCAAAAAATTGAAGATGGCAATGGTACGATGGAAGATTTAGAAAATTTACGTCGTACCGCAAAAAATATTGAAGGTCGAACTATATGTGCATTCGGTGAAGCGGCTGCCTGGCCAGTCGGTGGAATGCTCAAACATTTTTATGATGAATTTGTATATCATGTGGAACATAAAACATGTCAGACATCGAAATTGAAATAGACGGAAAACCGCTAAAAGCAAAACCGAATAGCATGGTGATACAAGTCGCTGATGATGCCGGCATTTATATTCCACGTTTTTGCTATCATAAACACTTGTCGGTTGCGGCTAACTGCCGTATGTGTTTAGTGGAAGTTGAAAAATCGCCTAAAGCTTTACCTGCTTGTGCAACGCCGGTGATGCCTGGTATGAAAGTATTTACACGATCAGCAAAAGCTCTGGCAGCACAAAAAGCTGTGATGGAATTTTTACTGATTAATCATCCCTTGGATTGTCCTATCTGCGATCAAGGTGGGGAGTGTGAGCTACAAGATTTAAGCATGGCTTATGGATCGCCAGACTCTTATTACAATCAAGGTAAGCGCGTTGTTAAAGATAAAAATTTAGGCCCATTGATTTCGTCCGATATGACGCGTTGTATTCAATGTACACGTTGCATACGTTTTGGCGATGAAATTGCAGGCTTACGTGAGCTAGGTGCGACAGGTCGCGGTGAACACATGGAAGTTGGTACGTATGTTCAACAGGCTATGCATTCGGAAGTGTCTGGTAATATTATTGATGTTTGTCCTGTAGGTGCCTTGACTTCTAAACCCTTTCGTTTTACAGCGCGCGCATGGGAATTAAATCAATATCCATCAATTGCAGCGCATGATTGTATGGGTGCAAATATTAACGTACATACGCGTAATGGCAGCGTGATGCGTGTGGTACCAAGAGAAAATGCAAGTATCAATGAAACGTGGATTTCCGATAGAGACAGGTACAGTTATCAAGGTCTTATGCATGCTGATAGAATTGCTAAGCCTAAAATTAAAGTGCAAGGACAATGGTGCGAGACAGATTGGGAAACTGCATTACAACATGCAGCAAAAGCCTTGCAAGACGTTCAGCATAGGCATGGAGCAGATGCTTTAGGTGCGTTGGCATCCCCCAGTTCAACCACGGAGGAATTTTATCTATTACAAAAAATCATGCGTGCGTTAGGCAGCCACAACGTCGATCATCGTTTACGTCAAGTGGATTTTAGTGCTGATGATGTGATGCCTATTTTTCCTGGCTTAAATCAATCGATTGCTGACCTTGAAAATAACGAATTAATCGTTTTAATCGGATCTAACCTTCGAAAAGAACAACCTTCGGCAGCATTACGTGTGCGTAAAGCTCATCGTAAGGGAGCTGAAGTGATCGCCATTAATATGATGGATTACCATTTTCATTTTGATACAGTGTTGAAAAAAATTGTTGCCCCGCATGATATGGTCAATACACTTTTGGCTATTGCGAAAGCGGTTTCGCCGGACGTTATACATGCGGATATTTCTGTGAGTGAAGTAGAACAAGCGATTGCCGCTAAATTAATGGCGAATAAAAAAACCTCTATGGTATTAGGTGCCTCAGCACAAAATCATCCGATGGCTGCAACTATTTTATCGTTGGTTCAACATATCGCTAAAGTCACAGGTGCGGTAGTAGGGATTTTTGCAGAAGGTGCAAATGCTTCCGGCGCTTGGCTTTCTGGTATGGTTCCGCACCGCCAAGGTGCAAATGCTAAAACTATGTTGGAACAAGCGCGTAAAGCTTATGTATTATTAAATGTAGAGCCTGATTTGGATTGCGCAAACCCTGGATTAGCACGGGAAGCTCTGGCATCGGCTGAGTGCGTCATAGCTCTCGCTATGTATAGCAATGCTGTGATTGAGAAATATGCGCATGTGATTTTACCGATTACACCATTTACAGAAACAGCAGGGACTTTTGTAAATGTAGCAGGTACGTTTCAAACGTTTAAAGGTATTGCAACACCTTTTGAAGCATCACGTCCTGCATGGAAAGTATTGCGAGTGTTGGGTAATTTCTTGCATCTAGAAGGATTTGATTATGAATCTCACGAAGATGTGCTTAAAGAACTGCAGGCGATCGTACCTGTCATTCCCGTCCCCGATAAAAGCATTCGGGGACAGGCTCCATCGGGAATCCATTCTGAATGGGTCCCCGCCTGCGCGGGGATGGCGCAGGGCATTTCACGCATAGGCGACATTCCTATTTATGCAACAGATAGTATTGTGCGCCGGGCGGAAGCTTTGCAAGCCGCACAAGCTATCATTGAAGCCGAAGTCGCTGCAGCACGCATGCATCCACACATGGCTTCCATACTTGCTGTCACAGAAGGTGATCAAGTATTTATTAAACAAAATAATGCAACGATACAATTACCGGTTGTTTTTGATAGCCGAGTGCCGTTACATGCAGTGTTGATAGCAGGCGGTATACCATCAACATGTGATTTAAGTGAACTGTTTGGTTCCATTGAGGTTTATAAATGATGGAAGGTTTATTACTGCTAGGTCTTATTGTGATAAAAATCGTCGCAATTATACTCGTATTGTTGCTGACGGTTGCATATCTTACGTTTTTTGAGCGTAAAGTATTGGGTTATATTCAAGTACGGATTGGTCCTAATCGTGTAGGACCGCGCGGTTTGTTTCAACCGTTTGCTGATATTATAAAACTATTATGCAAAGAAATTATTATTCCGAATGCGTCAAATCGTTATTTATTTATTTTCGCACCTATCATAAGTTTAGGTACGTCTATTGCGGCATGGTCAGTCATTCCGTTTCAGAAGAGCATTGTTTTAGCGGATATTAATGCCGGTGTGTTATTTATATTGGCGCTTTCGTCCTTGGGTGTATACGGCATTTTAATAGCAGGTTGGGCATCGAATTCAAAATACGCTATGTTTGGTGCATTAAGAGCTGCTGCACAATCAATTTCCTATGAAATTTGCATGGGATTTGCGTTAGTGGGTGTCATGATGGCTGCAGGTTCACTGAATTTTCAAACTATTGTGATGGCGCAAGAAGGTGGTGTGTGGCATTGGTATTGGCTGCCTTTATTGCCTTTATTTCTCGTTTATTGGATATCGGGGGTCGCTGAAACCAATCGTTTACCTTTTGATGTGGCAGAAGGTGAGTCTGAAATTGTGGCAGGCTTTCATGTCGAATATTCCGGCACGGCGTTCGCACTTTTTTTCTTGGCAGAATATGCCAACATGGTTTTGATTTCTGCTTTAATATCCTTATTATTTTTGGGTGGCTGGTTATCGCCATTTCAAGGTATTCCTTACCTTGAGACATGGTTTTCTTTTGTGCCTGGCATAGTATGGTTTTTATTAAAATTAAGTTTCTTTTTGTTGGTATATTTGTGGATTAGAGGAACTTTCCCGCGTTATCGTTACGATCAAATTATGCGATTAGGCTGGAAAATATTACTTCCCGTGACCATTGTGTGGATAGTGGTCGTGGCAATGGCTGTTCAATTTAATGTTGCCCCATGGTTTGCGAGTTAATATGCTAAAACAATTGCGACAATACATTAAAAGTTTTTCATTATGGGATTTATTGATAGGAATGAAGCTCACCGGCCGTTATTTTTTTAAAGGCAAGATAACGATTCAATATCCTGAAGAAAAAACGCCTGCTTCCCCGCGTTTTCGCGGCATTCATGCTTTGCGCCGCTATCCTAATGGTGAAGAACGCTGCATTGCTTGCAAACTTTGTGAAGCGGTATGTCCTGCTTTAGCTATTACCATTGAAGCGGCTCCCAGAGCAGATGGTTCCAGACGTACGACGCTTTATGAAATTGATTTGTTTAAATGTGTTTATTGCGGATTTTGTGAAGAGTCTTGTCCTGTAGATTCGATTGTGTTGACACGTAACCATGATTATCATTTTGAGAACCGAGGCGAGAATATTTTAACGAAGAATAAATTATTGGCGATTGGTGATAAATATGAGGCGCAAATCGCAGCGGATAGAGCCGAGGATGAGAGGTATAGGTAGTATGACATTTTATCAACTCATATTTTATGCATTTTCAACCGTCGCCGTTTTCTCGGGATTGATGGTCGTTGCATCAAACAACCCCGTGCGGGGCGCACTATTTTTAGTGTTAACCTTTTTCGCCATGAGTGGCGTATGGTTATTATTGCAAGCGGAATTTCTTGCACTTATTTTAGTGCTTGTTTACGTGGGCGCGGTCATGACATTATTTTTATTCGTCGTGATGATGTTACGTGTCAATGTGGTTGGCATGTTTGAAGGCTTTGTGCGTTATTTTCCTCTCGCTTTGTTTGTCATTATGGTGATTGCAGGAATCTCTATCATGGTCATAGGGCCTGCACGTTTCGGTCTTTTAAGCATGCCAGCACCTGGTATCAAGCCTGATGATTTCAGTAATATCAAAGAAATAGGCATGGTTTTATATACGGATTATGCTTATCCATTTGAAATTTCAGCAGTGATGTTATTGACTGCCATTATCGCCGCGATCAGTTTGTCACATCGAAAAACCAAAAAATAGAAAATCGCAAGATCCAGCTCAACAAATTGCAGTTGTTGCAAAAGATCGTATTAAAATACTTAACATGCCAAGTGAGAAAAAATTGAAAGAGGGGCAGTGATCATGGTGTCTTTATCTGAGTTTCTAATGCTCGCTGCATTATTATTTGGTATAGGTATGGCAGGGATTATCATTAACCGCAAAAACATTATTATGCTGCTTATGTCTATTGAACTCATGTTACTTGCGGTCAATACTAATTTTATTGCTTTCAGTTATTTTCAAAATAATACGGTGGGACAAGTGTTTGTATTTTTTATTTTGACCGTAGCTGCTGCTGAGGCCGCCATTGGTTTGGCCATTCTAGTGGTGCTGTTCCGTCGCTCACACACCATTGAAGTTGAAAAACTCGATACTTTAAAAGGATAAAACGTGGAGAACCAACTCTTATCCATTGCGCTTTTAGTCATGCTGCTCCCTTTGGTTGGAGCGATGACAACAGGATTATTTGGCAAATACATAGGATCCAGGGCTAGTCATAGTATTGCTATCGCATTGGTGGGCGCGGCATTTATATTGGCATGTTATGTATTTGCCAGGATTGTCATACTCGGAGAGCCTACGATTGAAGGACTTGTTTATCGGTGGGTTGCATCCGGTGCTTTCTCATTTGATATAGCTTTATTGGTAGATAGACTCAGCGCGACCATGATAGTTATTGTGACCTTTATTTCATTCGCTGTGCATATCTATACCGTGGGTTATATGGCGAATGATCCAGGTTATCAACGCTTTTTTAGTTATGTTTCATTGTTTACTTTTGCCATGCTAACACTTGTATTGGCAAATAATTTTTTATTGATGTTTTTTGGTTGGGAAGGTGTTGGTTTAGTTTCTTATTTATTGATTGGTTTTTGGTTTAAACGTGAAAGCGCCGCTATCGGTAGTTTGAAAGCATTTCTTGTGAATCGCGTGAGCGATGTCGGTTTTATTCTGGCGATAGCCGCAGTGCTCATGTATTTTAATACACTTAATTATCTTGATGTTTTTAAAAATATACACGCAGTGACTAGTAAAACCATGATGATTTTTCCTGGGGTAGAATCATCAGTGATTACTGTCATTTGTGTATTGTTATTTATCGGTGCTATGGGGAAATCAGCACAAGTACCACTGCATGTGTGGTTGCCAGAATCGATGGAAGGCCCTACACCTATTTCTGCATTAATCCATGCAGCAACCATGGTCACAGCAGGTATTTATATGGTGGCCAGATTGTCACCCCTGTTTGAGTATTCGCCCGCAGCACTAAGCCTGGTACTCGTGATAGGTGCTACGACGTGCTTATTTATGGGATTATTAGCTGTATTTCATCATGATATCAAACGGGTCATTGCCTATTCTACGCTTTCACAATTAGGTTATATGACCATTGCTTTAGGTGCATCGGCTTATGATGCAGCTATTTTTCATCTTTTGACCCATGCGTTTTTTAAAGCCTTATTATTTTTAGCAGCAGGTTCTGTCATTGTTGCGCTGCATCATGAACAAGATATGCGTCGTATGGGTGGTTTAGCATCTCGTATGCCTATTACGTATCTGACGTTTGCCATAGGTGCTTTTGCAGTTGCAGCTATTCCGCCTTTTTCCGGTTTTTATTCAAAAGATGCGATCATTGAAGCCGTGCACTTATCGACAGTCCCAGGCGCAAGTTATGCGAGTTTTTGTGCGATGGCGGGTGCTTTTATTACGCCGCTATATATCTTCCGGGTTTTATTTTTAACATTTCACGGTCAATCAAGATTAGATGCAGATCAGGCTAAACATGTACAGGAATCACCTTGGGTGATTTTAATTCCACTGATTGCGCTTGCTATTCCAAGTATCATTACGGGTGGAATCTTGATAGGGCCTATGTTGTTCGCTTCCCCTCGGTTATTAGGCGATAGCATCAAAGTATTAACACAACACGATGTATTATTGCGTTTATCGCAGGAATACAAAGGTGCACAAGCTATGGCTTTAGAAGCGACACGCCATCTGACGTTTTGGTTAGCAATGTCGGGTATTGTCACGGCCTGGTTATTCAATCTGCAGGCTGCTCGTTTAGCTGAGTGGTGTAAAAAGCGTTTTGCATGGCCTTATTGGGTGATGGTGCGTAAATACGGTTTTGATGATTTCAATGAAATCATTATCGTCCAGGGAACGCGTAAGCTTGGTCAGTTTTTCTATGCCATTAGCGATTTAATTGTGATAGATGGTTTGATTGTGAATGGATCGGGTCGGTTTATTCGTTGGTTTGCGAACTTTGCGCGACGTATGCAAACCGGGTTTGTGTACCATTATGCTTTAGTGATGGTATTAGGCTTGGCTTTTTTCCTCGGTTGGTTTTTGTTAGGATTTTAATTTATGTGGTTGCAATCTTCGCTCTTAAGTATATTAATTTGGCTTCCTGTCATAGGCGCAGTTGCGACACTTTTTACAGGCGGCGATAAGAACGCTGCGATGGCTCGTATCATTGCAACTATAGTTGCTATCGCAAATTTATTGTTGTGCATTCCCTTATATTTAGGTTTTGATTCCAGTACTTATCTCATGCAGTTCAAGGAAAATTATGTATGGATCAATGTTTATGATATCCATTATGCATTAGGTATCGATGGTATTTCACTTGCCATGATTATTTTAACTAATTTTACAGGATTACTTGTTATTCTAGCAGGTTGTCAGGCAATAAAAATTCGTGTCGCACAATACATGGCAGCTTTTCTTGTTATGCAGGGCATGATGATAGGAGTCTTTGCTGCGACGGATTCCATTTTGTTTTATGTATTTTGGGAAGGTATGCTTATTCCTATGTACTTAAGTATTGGTATGTGGGGCAGCACCAATAGAAATTATGCCTCCATTAAATTTTTCTTATATACTTTTTTAGGTTCTATACTCATGTTGATTGCCATACTGTATCTTTATGAGTATACAGGTCAATTTCAAATCGATAAATTTTATGGTCTAAATTTACCTCTTCGAACCCAAGAATATATCTTTTTTGCCTTCTTATTAGCCTTTGCAGTGAAAGTGCCTATGTGGCCAGTCCACACTTGGTTACCTGATGCGCATACTGAAGCACCTTCCGGAGGATCCGTAGTCTTAGCTGCTTTAATGCTTAAATTAGGTATTTACGGTTTTTTACGTTTTAGCATGCCTATTGTTCCTGATGCTTCAGCAGCCTTAGCATGGTTGATGATTGCTTTGTCATTGATTGCTATTGTTTATATAGGTTTAGTTGCTATCGTGCAAACGGACATGAAAAAACTGATTGCTTACTCATCGATTGCGCATATGGGGTTTGCAACACTGGGTTGTTTCATGATTTATCAAATCGTAGCTACCATGAAAAATTATCATGATGCTTACATGAGTTTAGAAGGTGCTGTGATTCAAATGATTTCACATGCCTTTGGTTCAGGCGCGATGTTCCTTGGTGTCGGTATTATGGCAGATAGAATGTATAACCATAGTCGTGCCATTAAAGATTATGGCGGACTTGCCACATCGATGCCTATATTTGCTGCTTTCTTTATGTTATTTGCTATGTCGAATGTCGGGTTACCAGGAACCGCGGGTTTTGTTGGCGAATTTATGGTGATTCTGAGCGCCTTCCAATCGAATTTTTGGATTGCATTTGTTGCAGCATTAACACTTGTTTTGGCGGCTTCCTATACTTTATGGATGTATAAACGTGTATTTTTTGGGCCTGTGCTTAATGAGCATGTTGCGGCATTACCTGATCTAACGATCTTGGAAAAAATAAATTATACCTTATTGGCCATCGGTGTTTTTTTTGTGGGTTTGTACCCGGAAGCTGTTTTAAATATATTACATGCGACGATAGGCCATTTGTTATTAATAAGTTTACCGGCGGCGAGCTAGGAATTACCTATGAACTTTACTATCGCAATACCTGAAATTTTTGTGCTTAGCATGCTGTGTTTAATATTGTTAGTTGATATTTTTACACCAGTGCGATTTAAAATAGCAACATATCTGTTAGTGCAATTGACTTTAGTGCTGACTTTTTTGTGCGTGCTTACACAATATCTAAATTATTCAAATCAAATTATTACGTTTAATGGAGCCTATGTTTTAGATAAGCTTGCCTTATTAACCAAGCTATTTTTATTGGTGACTACATTTTTTGTGTTTATTTATGCGTTTGATTATTTAAGAAAAAGAAATATAGGTCGTAGTGAATATTATATTCTAGGCCTACTAGCAGTGCTTGGTATGCAAATTATGGCTTCCGCCTATAGCTTCTTGACCATTTATTTAGGCTTAGAATTATTATCATTATCGCTTTATGCCATGGTTGCGCTCGATAAGGATTCAGCGCGAGCAACGGAAGCGGCAATGAAGTATTTTGTGATGGGAGCACTTGCGACAGGTTTGTTGTTGTATGGAATGTCCATGGTGTATGGTGCCACTCGAACGATTGATATTTCACAATTAGGTGACATAGTCAATCTTGCAACCCGCAATGAAAACATGGTGGTATTGCTAGGCTTAATTTTCATGTTAGCCGGATTATTATTTAAATTCGGTGTCGTTCCATTTCATATGTGGGTTCCTGATGTGTATGACGGCGCACCAACGAGTGTCACTCTATTTATCGCGAGTGCACCTAAAGTCGCTGCATTTTGCGTTACGATGCGCATATTGGTTGAAGGCTTGTCTTCCATGCAAATTGAATGGCAATTTATTTTAGTTTGCGTCGCAGTATTATCCATGTTTGGCGGTAATGTTTTGGCAATAGCCCAAAGCAATATAAAACGCATGCTGGCTTATTCTTCTATTGCTCATATGGGTTATGTACTATTAGGTATTATTGCAGGACCTGATACGGTAGAAGGATATTCTGCAGCCATGTTTTATATCGCGACTTATGTGCTGGTTGCTGCAGGTGCTTTTGCTGTGATTGCTATCATGAGTGATGAAGGTGTTGAATTAGATAAATTAGAAGATTACCGCGGCCTAAACGCGAGAAATCCTTGGCTGGCATTTATTATGTTATTACTGATGTTTTCTATGGCAGGTGTTCCACCCACGGTAGGATTTTTTGCAAAACTAGGTTTGCTTCAAGCATTAGTTGAGGCGAATTATATATGGTTGGCAGCATTGGCCTTAGTATTTGCCATTATAGGTGCTTATTATTATTTACGTATCGTCATGCTTATGTATTTTGAAGAACCGCGTGCGGAGTTAGTCAAGGTTAAAATAACTATGAGACCAGGAATTTTGGCGGCAATCAGTGTCAATGGTATTGCTGTGTTGTGGTTTGGTTTATTGCCTAGCTCGTGGATTGATATGTGTCGTTTATCTATGGTGTAAAAAGTTAACCAATTATTCCAAAGAAATGAGCAGCTATATAAGTTATTGAGCTAGCAAGTATTATCCAACCAGCTTTAAATGTGTAGTCAATAAACTTGGTGCTTATTTGAGTTTGCGAATGTCTGACATAGACAAGGGTGGATTCAACAGCAGTCACACGTTCTTTCAGGCTTGAGAATTGGTTATCCATATCTCGCCTTAAAGCGTGTATCTCTGTATTAAATTCACGCCTAATAGAACTCATATCTTTATGCAGGTCATCTTTAATAGCGTGCATATCTTTTCGCATGCTACCAAGTTCATTCATGACTCTATCAATTGCATTCGCTACTGCCATATCTACCTTTTTTATCAACAAGTTCTGATTGTAGTTGAAACAAATCTTTTGCATGATTTTTATCCATTTATTGGCTCCATTGTATCATTAAAAAAGGGAATTTCCCCATCGTTAAGTAAATTTAATCGACTTTTTAGTGACGCTGTAACGTTTAGTTAATGGCGGGAATGTGTGAAGTGAGATATTGGGCGAGACTATTCATCTGAGCTGGACAATTTACCAGATTTTTTTATTTCAGTCAAGTATAGACTAAATGCTATTATGTAATCAAAATCCGAGCAAATTTGAAAATTTGAACAAAGTTTAGATAAAAAACATATGTCATATTGACATATATGCCGATTTGACATATACTTCTAATATAAATAACAGTAAGGAAATGACTTGCGTATTATTTCAAAAAAGAAGATTCGTGATTATAGCCAGGAAAATGTACAAGCTGAATTGCCACTGCTTGAATGGTACTTAAAAATGGAAACTAACGATTCTAAAAATTTAACAGAACTAAGGAAAATTTTTAATAGCGCTGACTTTTTTCATGGATATACTATTTTCAATATTGGAGGAAATAGTTACCGTTTGATAACAGCTATGCATTACGATAAACAAATTTGTTATATCAGGATGATATGGACACATGCTGAATATAGCAAACCTTATAACCAAGATAAGTTGCGCCGGAGGCAACTATGAAAGCCAGAACATTACAAATTGATTACATAGATAAAAAATCAGCACATGAATTTCATTTGCCTATCTCTGTATTTAAAAAACCAAAAAATTCTCAGGAATATTCTGCATTGGAAAAATTATTAGATGAATTGATAGATACTGTTCGCAACAATGAAAAACATCCTTTAGCAGATGTTATGCAAATTATCGGCGAAAATCTAGAACAATATGACAATGAACATTTTCCTCCTATTGGAAGCCATATAACAGATATTGAATTAATAAAATTTCTGATGAAATCTCATCATCTTAAGCAAATTGATTTAGCCGACATTTTTGGCGGACAAGCCAATGTATCTCGATTTCTTAACGGGGAACGCTCCCTGTCTAAATCTCAAATTTTAGGATTAAAAAATAAGTTTAATATTAGCGCGGATTTTTTTCTGAGATAAAACATCTATGCCAACTGTATGTTGGCATGGGTTCATATATTATTACAGCTTCATCACCCTTTCGTTGATTGATATGTGTCGTTTATCTATGGTTTGATTTTGCTTGAAAAAAAGCCACTTTGTCAGTATTCTGATCACCATTGATGTTTTTACCGAGCCGCGACGGTCGCGGCTCGGTAAAAGCATTACACTGGAGATTAAATGCGTTTAACCGATTTTGATTATGATTTACCCAATGAACTCATAGCGCGTTATCCTTTACTTGAACGCAGCGCAAGTCGATTATTATGTTTGAATCGTTCAGATGGTTCGATTTCACATGCAAAATTTACAGATTTAAGTGATTTTTTATCACCTGGCGATCTTTTGGTTTGTAATAATAGCCGAGTTATTCCCGCTCGTTTATTGGGTCAAAAACCTACAGGTGGTCAGGTTGAAGTATTGGTAGAGCGTATTTTAGATGATAGCAATGTACTTGCCTATGTTAGAGCAAGTAAAGCACCCAAACCTGGTACTTATATCGATTTTGCAAAGAATATTCGTTTTGAAATGCTAGGTCGTCGCGGTGATTTATTTGAATTACGTTGTGGGGTAGATAAATCAGTATGGGAGGTATTAGAGGCAATAGGACAAGTTCCCATTCCACCTTATTTTCAGCGTATTGCAGATGAGTCTGATAAAGAACGCTATCAAACCATTTATGCTGATCCAAAAGGTTCTGTGGCAGCGCCCACCGCAGGATTGCATTTTGATCAAGCTTTGTTTGGGAAATTACATGCAAATAACATAGAAATAGATTATGTCACATTACATGTGGGTGCAGGCACATTTGCACCGGTCAGAGTGGACGATGTGACTCAGCACCAAATGCACTCAGAACGCATTGATGTTTCGGCTAAACTTTGTGAGAAAATTAAAAAAACCAAAATAAATGGCGGTCGTGTGATAGCAGTTGGGACGACGACTGCACGTAGTTTAGAAACCGCCTGTCTTATTGGCGACTTAAAAGCTTTTTCAGGCGAAACCAATATTTTTATTTACCCAGGGTTTGAGTTTAGATGCATTGATGCATTAATAACTAATTTTCATTTGCCTTGCTCAACCTTATTGATGTTAGTCTCTGCCTTGGGCGGTTATCCATATGTGATGGCGGCTTATCGGGAGGCTATTGCTGAAAAATATCGATTTTTTAGTTATGGGGACGCGATGCTCATTTATTAAGCACGCTAAATAAAACATCGACTTTAGTAACCATTTTTTATAGAATCTTCCGTTTATTTTTCTAGGGGCCACTTTTGGATTTCGAACGGGTATTATTTCATATTGAGCATTCCGCCACGCTTCGCCTATTGCGAAGTAGACAAGCGCCGTTTGCCATGAGTTTTTTCTTTTTTGCTTTTAAAATGAAAAATCGTTTACAAATTCCCTATGCTGAATTGAAACAAGCGTTGACTGAATTTTTAGAAAATTTAGATGACCATGCTAAACAAGAATATACCCTGTTGCCACACCAATTTTTAGACCTTTGGAGCAATGACAGTCAAGGATTTCTGCGTAAGTATTTTGAGTTAAATCAAGACGAACCGATGACGGAATTGACAGCGGACACAGGGCGCGCACTCGAGTGGATCCAGAACCTTGAAAAAAGAGAGTTTGTAGGAACACAATCCCGTTTTCTTTCGATCTATGAGAGCATGAAACGAATTGCAGATCAAACAGAAGATAATCCAGAGTCCCGCTTGTTGTATCTGAAAGAACAACGGAAAAAAATAAACGACGAAATCAAGGATATTCAAGATACGGGCGTCGTCAATCGAATGGATGCGACTCAGATTCGAGAACGGTTTCTTAATTTGATCGAAGATTCGCGGCGTCTCATTTCTGAGTTTCGTTTGGTTGAAGACATATTTAAAGATATCACCCGAAAAATTAAAGAAAAGAAATTGAAAGAAGCTGTCACGAAAGGAGAAATTTTACGTGAAGTATTAGATGCTCACGATGATCTTGAAGAGTCAGACCAAGGCCGGAGTTTTTCGGCCTTTTGGAGTTTTTTGGTATCAGAAGATCAGCAAAATCAATTAAAAGCTTTCAGTGAAAAAATATTAGAAACACCGGAAATTCGAGAGTTTGTTCGTAAAAATCCAGATCGTCAATTTGATGCGGGTTTGCTTAGATTGAAGAGCCAGCTCCTCCAGGTTGGGCAGAAGGTATTGAAGTCTAAGTTCAGACTTTCTGAGGAATTAAGAAAACTCCTGCATCAAAGAGCATTGGCAGAAAACAAACGAGTCTTGGAACTTGCATCAGAGATAAAAAAGCTGTTATTGGAACACCATACGATATTTTTATCGGGAACAAGAGAATTTGTCACTTTACAAAATGGCCTTGACATTCAGTCACCTCTTTCCCGTCCTTTGTGGCAACCAGGCACAGACGCTCGTTTTGCAAATAAAAAATTAGAAACGGCAAAAGAAGAAGACTCCATTCAAGCGCTTCAACATTTGACTGTTCTCGTCAATGCTCCGCCCATTTCAGAATCAGAACTCGAAGCTCGCATTGAAAAAATGCTCATGCATGCCGGTCAAGTTTCATTGTCAGAGATAGTTCAAACGTTTCCTATTAAATTCGGTGCATTTGAAGTATTGGGTTATTTGTTAATTGCAGCAAAAGCAAATCAACACATGATTCAATTTGAGCAAACCGAGAAAATCTCTTGTCCAGAACAAGGATTTACATTGATGGTTCCACATGTCATTTTTACTCGTGAGGCAAAGTTATATGAGTTTCACTAAGATAAAAAAACCAGAACAAAACATGGCTTTTTCGGCCGTTTTGATTAAGCTTTTACAGGGATTCATTGTTTCCGATGAGAAAAAATATTGGGAAACTCTCCTGATTCATCAGGAAGCTATTCGTGAATATTTCTCTGTTCTAGGTCTTCAGTTACATTTGAGTACCGATGATGGTTACGCTTTCCTAAAACAAGGACGCTTAAATCAAGATCATGAATCGGACGACGAAGAAGCTTTGGAGGATATCGATGAAAAAGATTCGGTAGCTCAATTTCCAACTTTGGTTCGTAGGATGCCTCTTTCTTTTGAAGTCAGTCTTCTATGTGTATTGCTGCGAGAAGCATTGGAGCAATTTGATTCTAAAGTCAATGATGATCACCGATTAGTGCTTCATCGTGTCGATATTTATGATCTGCTCAAATTATTTTATGAAGAAAAAACGGATGAAACAAAGCAAGTCAAGCGATTTGATGCATTGATTAATCGCATGGTGGAGTTAGGATTTTTAAAAGAATTAAAAGGCAATCAAAACTCATTTGAGGTGCGGCGAATCATTAAAGCGCAATTTGATGCTGAGAAATTGCTAGAAATCAAGGCGCGCATGATTGCAGAAATCGGGATTCCTGTTGAAGAGGTAGAACCATGAGCAGTGCTGGATTTAAACTCGATCGTTTTGAAGTTTATAATTGGGGTACTTTTGATGAAAAAGTTTGTATTATTGAACCGAAAAGTTTTGGTGCTTTGCTGACAGGTGAAAATGGATCTGGCAAATCGACACTGGTGGATGCATTGCTGACACTTTTAGTGCCCAATGTGAAACGAAATTATAATCTTGCATCCGGAAATGAGAAAAAAGAGCGAACAGAATTGACTTATGTTCGCGGGGCGTATGCCAGAGAGCAAAATGAAACGGGAAAAGGTCAAACCAAATTTCTTCGAAAAGAAGAAAGCTATAGTGTATTGCTTGCTAAATTTCAAAATGAACTCACTCATGAATCGATTACCATAGGCCAATTTTTTTGGTTTGATCAAGCGACCTTGCACAAACTTTTTTTTGTATCCCATACAGAAATTTCAATTAAAGAACACTTTAATCAGATTAAAAACGCAAAAGAAATTCGAAGTCGACTTAAAAATATTCCACAAACCACTATTTTTACAACTTTCACGGAATATCAAGCTTATTTTATTAGATATGTCGGCCTTCGCTCAGAAAAAGGTTTGGATTTATTTAATCAAATTACGGCTATTAAAGAAATCAATCGCCTGAATGAATTTGTGCGAAAGCATATGCTTAATGCGAACGATGCGGAAGAGATCTTGAACTCGCTCTATACGAATTATCAAAATCTTGATCTTGCTTACAAAGCCATATTGCTATCGAAAAATCAGCTTGATGAATTAAATCCTTTAGCTGATGAAGCCAAGAAATTTGAATCGATTCAGTCTAAATTAGGTCAGTTTCAGCAAGAACGACAAGCTTTACCTTATTATTTTGCAAGTCACAAAAAAGAAGCTCTTAACGCTAAGCAGTCAGAGCTTTCACAAAAGTTCACAGAGAACGATGCGGAACTTAAAACAGTTGAGTTTAAATTGAAATCCATGCATGAACAAAAATTAGAGCTAGCACGTATTTTTTCACAAGATGAAACGGGTCAAGAGCTCGAGAGGCTCAGATTGATTCTGAGTCAATACGAAGAAAAGAGAGAGTTCGCGCAAAAACAAGCGAACCACTATGCTAAATTAGCTGATACTTTAAGCCTGCCTGCTCGACCTAGCTTAAAAGAATTTGCCAAGAACCTAGAGAACTGTAAACTATCGCGAACGTCGCTTGATGCTCAGTTGGCAGAATGTAGAAATAAACACTATGTCAATAAAAAGGAACAAGAGACGGTCTTTAAAGATATCGAAGCACTGGTCACTGAAGTTCAGTCCCTAAAAAAAAGAAAAAATCGTCTGCCCATGAATTTTATCCAGGTTCGGGACGAACTCGCATCAGTTTTGAATATTTCATCAAATCAACTTCCTTTTGTTGCTGAATTAATAAAGGTGCAAGATCCTGAGTGGGAAGGCGCCATTGAAAAAGTGCTGCACTCCTTTGCCTTAAGAATGCTGGTTCCAGAACATTTATATGTCGATGCTTGCAAATTATTAAATCGCAAAGAGATCGGGATTCGACTGGTTTTTCAAAAAATGGGAGATCAGGTTAATGTTAAATCTCCTTCGCTCAATCAAATTGAATCTGATAAACTTTTTCATAAATTAGAATTTAGAAGTAAATCTTCCTATATTCCATGGCTTCAAGAACAAATAATTAAAATTTTTGATTATGCCTGTGTCAAAGAACTTTCAATCTTCCAAAAACAATTTAAGGCAATCACACCGCAAGGTTTAATGAAACATGGCATGAATTTACATGAAAAAGATGATCGGTTCTCCATTCACGATAAAAATCGATACATTCTTGGATGGGATAACCAGGACAAACTGGACTGGCTTTTAAAAGAAATTCAAGACCGTCAAAAATCACATGATAAAATTTCAGAGACTATAAAATCTATCGAACGATTAATCAGTCGAACTGAATTTGAATTAGGTGCTATTCAAGAGCTAT
>JABDBK010000009.1:0-2749 GCA_013288655.1 Gammaproteobacteria bacterium
CATTCAGTATGCTATTAAATACTTTATCGTGTTACACCTACTCCACCAGTACGAAAATTAGCTTTTTTGAGTAGCGATTCATACTGATATGACATGATGTGCGACTGTACTTGAGCCATAAAATCCATGACGACAACAACAATAATCAGCAATGAAGTTCCGCCAAAGTAAAATGGAACATTCCATGTCAAAATCATGAACTCAGGCAGTAGGCATACTAATGTAACATAAATAGAACCTGCCAATGTCAGTCGAGTCATGACAGCATCAATATATTTCGCTGTTTGCTCACCAGGTCTAATACCTGGAATAAAAGCTCCTGATTTCTTTAAATTATCTGCTGTATCACGTGGATTAAAAACCAATGCTGTATAAAAAAAGCAAAAGAAAATAATTGCGGCTGCAAACAACATCATATGTAGCGGTTGTCCTTGTTGTAAAGATAACCCTATTGATCCTAACCAATGCATGCCTTTACCGTTACCAAACCACTGAGCAATAGTCGCTGGAAATAAAATAATACTGGATGCAAATATCGGGGGTATGACACCAGACATATTAATTTTTAATGGTAAATGGCTGCTTTTAGCAGAATAAACATTACCGCCTTGAACACGTCTAGCATAGTTAATGGTAATTCGACGTTGACCCCGCTCAACGAATACAACAAATGCAACAACAGCTATGATAGCAACTAATATCAACAATAAAGCCAAAATTTGTAACTGACCTTCTCTGGCTTGTTCCAATGTTTTTCCTATGGCAGATGGTAAACCTGCTACGATACCTGCAAAGATGATGAGAGATATTCCATTCCCTATACCACGTTCAGTAACCTGTTCTCCAAGCCACATTAAAAACATAGTGCCGGCAACAAGAGTCACAGTTGTTGTGAAATAAAACGCCATCCCCGCATCTAGAGCTATGCCATTAACGGCCAACATTTTAGAGACACCCAATGCTTGAAATGCCGACAAAAACAATGTTCCATATCGAGTATATTTGTTTATTTTTCTTTGCCCAGATTCACCTTCTTTTCTTAGCTCTGATAATTGCGGTGATATCACAGTTAACAATTGTATAATAATAGACGCTGATATATAGGGCATTATTCCTAATGCAAAGATACTGAATCGTTGTAATGCACCACCCGAAAACATGTTGAATAAGCCAATGATGTTATTCTGTTGTGCATTAAATAATTCTTGCAGTTTTTGTGGATTCAGCCCAGGCACTGGAACATAAGTACCTATTCTAAAGACAAATATTGCCAATAATACAAAAAGCAATCGTCTTTTTAAATCTACAATTCCTGCATTTGCAGTACCAATCCTGTTAGATGTCATTTATCCCTCAACTTTTCCACCAGCGGCTTCTATTGCTTTTTTTGCACCTGCAGTGACAGCTAACCCTTGTATAGTCAATACACGTTTTATTTCACCAGAAAGAATGATTTTAACTTCTTTTATATTAGCGTTAATCAATCCTGATGCTTTTAAAACCTGCATATCGACTGTATCACCAACGACTTTATTTAGGTCTGATAAACGAATTTCTTGTCTATACAAAGCAGTCTGTGACCTAAAACCAGATTTAGGCATGCGACGTTGAAGTGGCATCTGACCACCTTCAAAACCTACCTTATGGTAGCCACCAGCTCTAGCTTTTTGACCCTTGTGACCTTTCCCGCATGTCTTTCCTCGTCCTGATCCAATACCTCTACCTAATCGTCTAGCGGGTTTTTTTGCACCTGGTGCTGGTTGTAATGTATTTAGGTACATACTAAACATCCTCAACTGATAATAGGTAAGCTACTTTGTTGATCATCCCGCGGTTAGATGGGGTATCCATAATAATCACTGAGTGACGGATTCGACGCAGACCTAACCCTCTAACACATTCTTTATGTTTAGGATTAACTGCTATCACACTACGCTTTAACGTGACTTTTAATTGTTTTTTACTCGCCATAATTAGCTTCCAATAATTTCATCTACTGATTTGCCACGTTTTGCAGCAACATATTCAGGTGTAGTAACACTTTCTAAGGCTTTTAAAGTCGCTCTAACAACATTTATTGGATTTGTTGAACCAACTATCTTAGATAGTACGTTCTTCACCCCTAAAACTTCCAATACAGCGCGCATAGCACCACCAGCGATAATACCTGTACCTTCTGATGCTGGTTTCATAAATACCCTTGTTGCCCCATGCTTGCCTCTAAGTTGGCAATGTAATGTTCCACCCTTAAGGACAACGTTACGCATATTCTTACGCGCAGCTTCTAATGCTTTCTGTATAGCAACTGGTACTTCACGTGCTTTTCCACGTCCAACACCAATACGTCCGTTACCATCTCCGACTACAGTAATCGCAGCAAAACTGAATATTCTGCCGCCTTTTACTACTTTTGCATTACGTGATACCGCAACTAACTTCTCTTGCAGACCATCACTTTTTGTTGATTGGTCATAGCTCGCCATAATTAACCCTTAAAATTGTAATCCACCTTCTCTAGCAGCATCAGCTAACGCCTTGACACGACCATGATATTTAAATCCAGCACGGTCAAATGCTACTGCACTAATTCCTGCATCAATTGCTCGTTTAGCAACAAGCTTACCGACTAATTGTGCTGCTTCGACATTACTTGTTGATTTTAATTCATTTTTTAATTGCTTATCTAATGTGGAGGCACATACTAGCACGTTTGCACCATTTGATGAAATTATTTGAGCATATATATGTC
>JABDBK010000009.1:2759-28402 GCA_013288655.1 Gammaproteobacteria bacterium
ATGTATGCATAAGCGCACAGACTCTAACTCTTTTGATTTCATTCTTCCACGTTTAGCTCTACGCAGTCTTTGATCTTTTTTATTCATCTCAATATACTCTATTATTTCTTCTTGGTTTCTTTACGAACAACCGGTTTAAGAGGATTAACAACGCCTTTACCTTTGTAGGGTTCTTGCCGTCTTATAGCAACAATTTTTGCAAGAGCATCACCTACATGCTTCTTGTTAGCTCCTTTAATAAGAATTTCAGTAAGACTTGGCGTCTCTATCGTTACACCTTCGGGTGCCTGAAACTCAACTGGATGAGAAAAACCAAGAGAAAGATTTAATACTTTACCTTTCATTTGCGCACGATAGCCTACACCTACCAAGTTTAACTTTCGTTCAAAACCAGTTGTTACACCGTGAACAGCATTATTAATTTGAGATCTAATTGTGCCTGGTATAGCATTCTTTTTTCTTTTGCCTGAACCTGATCTACAATACGATATGTTTGTGCTTGGTTTTATTTCCAGTTTATTATTTTCAATTAAAACCTCAATACTTGGATCTAATTGAAGACTCAACGTCCCTTTTGGTCCTTTAATTGTGATCATTTCATCTTGCACATTTACATTAACACCTGCAGGGATTATGACAGGCTTTCTACCAACTCTTGATGTTATTAACATTGCCTATACTCCCTACTCAACTATACATAAAACTTCGCCGCCAAGCTTTTGTGCATGAGCAGCACGCTCTGTCATCACACCTTTAGATGTTGAGACAATAGCTATTCCCATACCTGCACTGACAACTGGAAGTTCATCATTTCGTTGATAATTACGTAAACCTGGTTTACTAACACGTTGTATTTTTTCAATAACAGGCCGACCTTGGTAATATTTTAAAACGACTGTTATGTCACTTTTGCCATCTACCGTCTGTGAATGATAATCTTTAATATAACCTTCTTCTTTTAATACACGAAGAATTGCTAATTTAAAATTAGATGACGGTAGCGTTAACTGTTCTTTGCCGACAGCTTGTGCATTTCGGATTCTCGTCAACATATCCGCTATTGGATCTTGCATTGTCATTTGTATACACCCCTACCTTTATATATTACCAACTCGCCTTATGCATGCCAGGAACAAATCCATTCATTACAGCTGATCTCATATGTATTCGACATAATCCCGTCAATCTATTATACGCTCTGGATCTTCCGCATAATCTGCAACGATGCCGCTGCCTTGATCGACTCGAGTCACGCGGCAGCATTTGAAGCTTATTCTCAGCATCAAATCGTTCTTCATCTGTTGAATGTATGCTACTTACAATAGTTTTAAGTTCCTTTCGCTTCGTATCATATTTCTGATTCAACTTTGCACGTCGTTTTTCACGTTCGATCATTGATGTTTTTGCCATGTGTTAGCCTATATCTTTTTCTTTAAATGGAAAACTAAAAGCTTCTAATAAAGCTTGAGCTTCTTTGTTCGTCTTTGCATTAGTGGTTATCGTGATATCCAAACCTCTCAAAGCATCAATTTTGTCATAATCAATTTCTGGAAATACAATCTGTTCTTTCAATCCTAGACTATAATTTCCACGACCATCAAAAGATTTGATTGACAAACCTCGGAAATCTCTAACTCTAGGCAAGGCTATCGAAATCAATCTGTCTAAAAATTCATACATGCGTTCGCCACGGAGAGTAGCCTTACATCCTATTGGCCAGTTTTCTCTAAGTTTGAAACCTGCAATGGATTTTCTAGATATGGTTGCAACAGGTTTTTGCCCTGCAATTTTTCCTAGATCACTCATTCCTGCTGGGATAACTTTTTTATCTTCTCTTGCTTCACCTAGACCCATATTCAATGTGATCTTGGTTATGCGTGGAACTTGCATTGAAGATTTATAAGCAAATTTTGCTTTTAGTTTCTCAACTACATCTTTTCTGTAATACTCTAACAATCTTGCCATGGCTCACCCGTTATCAAACATCTATTACTTCGTCAGTGGTTTTGATATAACGCACTTTACGTCCATCTTCTAATATACGTATGCCTACACGACTGCCTTTTCCTGATGCTTGATCATATAGCATTACATTTGAACGATGTATAGGTTGCGTTTTAATGATAATGCCACCACGATCGCCTGTGTTAGGATTAGCCTTAACATGCTTCTTTACTGTATTTATGCCCTCAACAACGAGTTTTTCACCGTCTAGCACAACAGATAGCACAACGCCTTTTCTACCTTTATCTTTTCCTGTGATAACTACAACTTCATCACCTTTTTTAATCTTTCTCATATTCGTATACTCTTCACTTCATACTTACAGTACTTCGGGGGCTAATGAGATGATTTTCATAAAGTTTTCACCGCGTAGCTCGCGTGTTACAGGCCCAAATATGCGTGTACCAATAGGCTGCATTTGTGCATTTAACAGTACTACGGAGTTCTCATCAAAGCGTATAAGTGATCCATCTGAACGTCTTACACCACTGCACGTTCTGACAATCACAGCATTTAACACTTCCCCTTTTTTAACTCTACCTCTAGGAGCTGCTTCTTTTACGCTAATTTTAATAACATCACCTATATTTGCATAACGGCGACGTGATCCACCTAGCACCTTAATACACATAACACGACGCGCACCACTATTATCCGCCACATCGAGTATTGTCTGCGTCTGAATCATGCATTTACTCCAATTAATCTGACGGAAACAAAGACCGCCAATACTATCATGTTTATCATAAAAATAAATAAAGAATTACAAAATATTATAAAATTTATCATGTTACAAAATAATATCTTGTTCGTTCTTATCCACTACACGCACTAATTCCCAATGTTTTGTCTTAGATATTGGACGACTTTGTTTAATCAACACAATATCTCCGACCTTGCAAACATTGGCGTCATCATGTGCATACATTTTTGAAAATCTTTTCATGTACTTACCATAGAGTGGATGTTTAACTTTACGCTCAACTTCCACAACAATTGTTTTGTGCATTTTGTTACTTACGACAGTCCCAATTACACTTCTACCCGCTTCATTTTGCTCAATCATAACTTATAAACCTTCTTTCTCACGTACGATGGTCTTAATTCGAGCGATTTGTCTTCTCACCGTTTTAAAAAGGTTCGCTTGAGGTGCCTGACCAATACCTTTTTGCACACGAAGATTAAACTGCTCTTTTAGTAGTGACAATAACTCAGCGTTTAATTCTTCAGTTGATTTATTTCTTAATTCAGTTGTATTCATCACATTATCGTCCGCTCTTCAAAGATTGTTTTTACAGGCAATTTATCAGCAGCTAGCTTCAATGCCTCTCGTGCCACAAGCTCTGTAACACCTTCAATCTCAAACATCATCCGTCCAGGCTGAACTACTGCAACCCAATATTCAACATTACCTTTACCTTTACCTTGTCTTACTTCTAATGGCTTTTTAGTAATGGGTTTATCAGGAAATATTCTAATCCAAATCTTTCCACCACGTTTAACGTGTCTTGACATCGCACGTCGTGCCGCTTCAATTTGTCTGGAAGTAATTCTTCCGTGCTCTGATGACTTTAAACCAAACTCGCCAAAGCTGACTTTATTTCCACGCGTTGCAACACCACGATTACGGCCTTTAAATTGCTTACGATACTTTGTTCGCTTAGGCTGCAGCATTTTTTACTTCTCCTGTTTTCCCGAAGCCTTTTCTGTACTTGCTTCACTCTGCTCTCTATCACCGATAATTTCACCTTTAAATATCCATACTTTGACACCAATAACACCGTATGTGGTAAAAGCTTCACCTAAACCGTAATCAATGTCTGCGCGAAGTGTATGTAAAGGTACTCTTCCTTCTCTATACCATTCACTTCGAGCAATTTCAGAACCACCTAATCTACCACTAACACAAATTTTAATGCCTTTAGCACCTAAGCGAATTGCTGTAGTTACTGCACGCTTCATTGCTCTTCTAAACATGACACGTTTTTCTAATTGTTGTGCGACAGCTTCCGCAACCAACTTAGCATCTAACTCAGGCTTACGCACTTCTTCAATACTTATATGTACTGGTATATGAAGAATTTTATTAACTTCGTCTCTTAATGTTTCTATTTCTTTACCACTTTTACCTATAATGACACCAGGTCGTGCCGCATATACTGTGATTTTAGCATTGCGTGCTGGTCTATCAATTTGAATACGGCTTATACCAGCTTGAGCAAGTTTATTTTTTAAATAGTCACGTACTTTAATATCTGCACATAAAGTATCTGCAAAATCTTTTGATGATGCATACCATCTTGAAGACCAGTCTTTTACTATACCCAAGCGCATTCCTATTGGATGTACCTTTTGTCCCATTATTTATTCTCCTCACTGTTAGACACAACAACGGTAATGTGACAAGTTGGTTTTAGGATCCTGCAACCTCGACCCTTTGCCCTTGCATGCATTCTTTTATAAGTGGAGGCCTGATCAGCATAAATCTTACTAATCTTTAGCTCATCTATGTCAGTACCTTGATTATGTTCAGCATTTGCAATCGCCGACTCCAGTACTTTTTTTACCACTGTCGCTGACTTTTTAGTACTAAATCGCAATACGTCCAAAGCACGGTCAACTGGCAATCCTCGAATAAGATCACACACAAGCCGACATTTTTGTGCTGACAGTCTGGCATATTTTAATCTTGCCGCGACTTCCATCATTTACCCCCTGCTATCTTTATTTATCTGATGTTTTTCCAGATGACTGCTCATCTTTACCTTTGACTTTTTTGTCGCCTGAGTGTCCACGAAATGTACGTGTAGCAGCGAACTCTCCCAACTTGTGTCCCACCATATTTTCTGTAATGAAAACTGGTACATGCAATCTGCCGTTGTGCACAGCTATTGTTATACCAACCATTTCAGGAAGCACCATAGATCGACGCGACCATGTTTTAACAGGTCGTTTATTTTTTGATGCTACAGTCTCTTCTACTTTTTTCATCAAGTGTCTATCGACAAATGGTCCTTTTTTTACTGAACGTGGCACTCTGTAACCCTCACTCTTAATAAAAAAATAAATAAAATCACTCTTATCGATTTCTATCACGTACCCTATATTTTTCAGTACGCTTATTTTTACGTGTCTTATAACCCTTGGTTGGAACACCCCAAGGAGTTACTGGATGACGACCACCTGAAGTTTTACCCTCACCACCGCCATGTGGGTGATCTACAGGATTCATTGCTACACCTCTAACGGTAGGTCTAATTCCACGTCTTCTTTTAGCACCTGCAGTACCCAAGGATCTTAAATTATTTTCTGAGTTACTCACTTCACCTATGACAGCACGACATTCAGAAAGAATTTTTCTCATTTCACCCGATCGCAGTCTTACTGTTACATAAATTCCTTCACGTGCGATCAATTGAACTGAAGCACCTGCGCTACGTGCTAATTGAGCGCCTTTTCCAGGCTTTAGCTCCAGGCAATGAATAACAGAACCAATAGGTATATTTGCTAATGGTAAGCAATTACCAACCTTGATTTGTGAGTTTTCACCAGAGTGAATTTGATCACCCACTTTTAAGCCACTTGGTGCTATCACGTACCGTCTTTCACCATCTGCATACAGAACTAATGCAATATGTGCCGTTCTGTTAGGATCATATTCCAATCTTTCAACTTGACCGGATACGCCATCTTTATTGCGTTTAAAATCAATTAGACGATACTTTTGCTTATGACCTCCACCGATGTGTCGGCATGTAATCCGTCCTAAATTGTTTCGACCACCCGTCTTTTTCTTCGTCGTAACTAAAGAACCATGTGGTTGACCTTTATGTAAGTCTTTATTTACAACCTTAATTAAAAAACGTCGCCCTGGCGAGGTTGGTTTAGATACTACTAATGCCATATATTCCTCAATATTCTACTTTTGCCGTTTCATCTGTGTGCTTGCAAGATCCGCTATTATAATGCCGCTCATGTAAAAACCAATCATTTTTTGATTTATTTTTCATAAATATGGGATTATGTTGCTTAATAAAACCCATTAAAACTAGAATTACATAAACTTCATCAGATTTTGTTTATTTTTTGAACAGCGCTACTATGCTGTTGCATATTCAATTTTTTGACCTGCCGCCAACTTAACATAAGCTTTTTTCCAAGATTTGCTTTTTCCTTGAATGGAACCAAATCTTTTTGGCTTACTCTTAACGTTAACAATACGTACAGCATCTACTGACGTACTAAAGAGCATCTCAATGGCTTCTTTAACTTCTGGTTTTGTTGCATCTTTTGCTACTTTAAATACATATTGATTCGCTTTATCTTTTGCAATAGCAGCTTTTTCAGATAAGTGGGGCGACAATATAATTTTGAGCAATCTTTCTTGTTTTATCATTTCAGCATTTCCTCTATCTGTTTAAGAGCTGCAACTGTGACAAGAACTGTTTCAGATCTAACAAGTGACGCTGGGTCTATGGCAGATACATCACATATATCAACAGAAGACAAATTACGTGATGCAAGATAAAGATTTTCTTCTACAGCATCTGTAATAATTAACACGTTTTGCTTTATTTGTAATTTAGCTAATACATCTATGAAATTTTTAGTTTTAGGTGAATCTAAAACCAAAGACTCAATCACTATCAACCTTTCCATTCTTATTAATTCTGACAAGATAGATCTGATAGCACCACGATACATTTTCTTATTGACTTTTTGTTCATAGCTACGAGGCTTAGCAGCAAAAGTAACACCACCTTTTCTCCATATAGGTCCACGAGTCGTTCCTGCCCTTGCTCTACCAGTACCCTTTTGACGCCATGGCTTAATACCACCACCACTTACTTCAGATCGTGTTTTCTGAGCTTTTGTTCCAGCTCTTCCTGTATTCAAATAAGAAGTCACTACTTGATGTATTAAAGGTTCATTAAAGTCACAAGCAAATACAACATCATTAACTTCTAACTTAGTCTTACTACCTATTATTTGTAGTTCCATTAGTTAGCTACCTCATTTTTTTTAGCTTTTATTGCTGCTCTGATGAGTACACTACCGCCAGTAGCACCAGGAACTGCGCCTTTAACTAAAACCAGATTTCTCTCATGATCTATTTTTACAATTCGTTGTGACAATATGGTACGTTGGTCGTCGCCTAAATGACCGGCCATTTTCTTACCTTTAAAGACTTTACCTGGCGACTGTCTTTGACCTATAGAACCTGGAGCTCTGTGGGATAAGGAATTACCATGTGTTGCATCTTGAGCTGCAAAATGCCAACGTTTAATAACACCACCATAACCTTTACCTTTAGTAGTGCCAGTCACATCTATCAGTTGGCCTTCAGAAAAAAGATCCACTTTTAGCTCTGAACCTAGATTGAAACCTTCGATATTATCTACTCGAAATTCCCAAAGGCCTCGACCTGGCTCGACATTTGCTTTGGCAAAGTGACCAGCAGCGGGTTTGCGTACTCGTGATCTTTTACGTTTACCCGTTGTTACCTGTATAGCTTGATAACCATCGCGTTCTAGCGTTTTAATTTGAGTAATTTTATTTGGTAAAACTTCAATTACTGTGACAGGAATAGAACTACCGTCTTCCGTAAAAACGCGTGTCATTCCACATTTTTTTCCAACTAACCCTAGACTCATTTTTCTAGCCTCTTTAAATCCCCATTGGCATTTTTTTCAAAATGCATAGGTAAGTACTTTTAATTATCTGTATCTACACTAATTTGAACATCCACACCCGCAGCTAAATCAAGCTTCATTAGCGCGTCTATCGTTTTTTCTGTAGGTTGATTAATATCAACGACTCGCTTATGTGTACGTAACTCATACTGATCTCTAGCATCTTTATCCACGTGTGGAGATACTAAAACAGTATAACGTTCGATTTGTGTGGGTAAAGGTATAGGCCCGCATACTTGAGCGCCTGTACGTTTAGCAGTTTCTACAATTTCTCGCGTTGAACGATCGATTAATCGATGATCAAATGCTTTTAATCGTATTCGTATTCTTTGACTTTTTCTTGCAATAGACATAATTTATTTACTCGATAACCTTAGCTACAACACCAGCACCCACTGTGCGACCACCTTCACGAATGGCAAAACGTAAGCCGTCTTCCATCGCAATAGGCGCTATCAGCGTTACCACCATCTTAATGTTATCACCTGGCATGACCATTTCTACGCCATCAGGTAACTGGCATTCTCCGGTCACGTCCGTTGTTCTAAAATAAAACTGTGGACGATAGCCTTTGAAAAAAGGAGTATGTCTTCCACCTTCTTCTTTTGAAAGTACGTATATTTCTGCTTCAAACTTCGTATGGGGTTTAATGCTTCCTGGGTGCGCTAATACTTGACCACGCTCCACTTCTTCTCGCTTCGTGCCTCTTAATAAAACTCCGACGTTATCACCTGCTCGTCCTTCATCTAACAGCTTACGAAACATTTCTACGCCAGTACAGGTGGTCTTAATGGTAGGCTTCAATCCGATAATTTCTACGTCTTCACCTACTTTGACAATGCCTCGTTCCACTCTGCCTGTAACAACTGTACCACGACCTGAAATCGAAAATACGTCTTCTATGGGTAGCAGGAATGGTTTGTCAATTTGACGTTCTGGTTGCGGAAAATAATTATCCATTTCTGATACTAACTTATAAATGGATTCTACGCCTATGGGACTTTGATCGCCTTCGAGTGCTTTCAATGCAGATCCGGTTACAATAGGAGTTTTATCTCCCGGGAAATTGTAACTAGTCAACAAGTCTCTGACTTCCATCTCAACTAATTCTAATAATTCCTTGTCGTCTACCATGTCCGCTTTGTTTAAGTACACAACAATATAGGGTACCCCTACTTGACGTGCTAACAAGATATGCTCTCTTGTTTGCGGCATGGGGCCATCTGCTGCTGACACAACTAATATAGCACCATCCATCTGTGCCGCACCCGTAATCATATTCTTTACGTAGTCCGCGTGTCCCGGGCAATCGACGTGAGCATAATGTCTCTTTTCAGACTCATACTCCACATGCGCTGTTGCAATGGTAATACCACGCGCTTTTTCTTCTGGCGCTTTATCTATTTGGTCATATGCCATCGCTTGACCGCCAAATTTATCCGCCATGACCTTGGTCAACGCTGCTGTTAACGTCGTTTTACCATGGTCTACGTGGCCTATCGTACCGACATTTAAATGTGGCTTCTTTCGTTCAAATACTGCTTTTGCCATATCTATTCCCCTTATTTAAATCTTTATCTCAAGCGGTGCTTTTACTGATAACCTGCTCAGCTATACTAGCAGGCGCTTCATTGTACTTTGAAAATTCCATACTATAGGTAGCTCTACCTTGAGTCATCGAGCGAAGATCTGTTGCATAACCAAACATTTCTCCTAATGGCACTTCAGCATTTATCATTTTGCCAGCCGGGCCATCTTCCATACCTAATATGATTCCGCGACGTTTATTTAAGTCACCCATCACATCTCCCATGTTTTCTTCAGGAGTTGTCACTTCAACTTTCATAATAGGCTCAAGAAGAACAGGCTTGGCCTTTTTTGCACCTTCTTTAAATGCCATTGAACCCGCGATTTTAAACGCCATTTCGTTAGAGTCTACATCATGATAAGAACCATCAAATAACGTAACCTTAACATCTACGACTGGAAAGCCAGCGATAACACCATTTTCTAATTGTTCTTTTATACCTTTATCTACTGCAGGAATATATTCTTTTGGAATGGATCCGCCCACAATAGCATTCACAAACTCATAACCAGTGCCAGCTTCTTTCGGTTCAAGTTTAATCCAAACATGGCCGTACTGACCGCGTCCACCGGATTGTTTAATATATTTACCTTCTTGTTCAACAGTCGTTCTAATCGTTTCACGATAAGCTACCTGAGGTTTACCTACGTTAGCTTCTACACTAAATTCGCGTTTCATACGATCAACAATAATTTCTAAATGTAATTCACCCATGCCTTCAATAATGGTTTGACCTGATTCTTCATCGGTATGCACGCGAAACGACGGATCTTCTTGTGCTAACTTACCAAGCGCAATACCCATCTTTTCTTGATCAGCTTTAGTTTTTGGTTCAACAGCTACAGCAATGACTGGCTCTGGAAATACCATCTTTTCTAATAAAATAGGTTTATCAACAGCACAAAGTGTATCACCTGTCGTTACACGTTTTAATCCAACTGCTGCTGCAATATCACCCGCACGCACTTCTTTAATTTCCTGGCGTGTATTAGCATGCATCTGTAATATACGGCCTATTCTTTCTTCTTTGTCTTTAACTGGATTATAAACAGTATCGCCGGATTGCAATACACCTGAATAAACACGGAAGTAAGTTAATGTACCAACGTATGGATCAGTAGCAATCTTAAATGCTAATGCGGCAAACGGTTCATTATCAATTGGTTTTCTATCTGCAAGTGTTTCATTTGCATCAAGAAGGTGTCCTTTTACTGCATCTACATCAGATGGTGAAGGTAGATAATAAATAACAGCGTCTAACATGGCTTGAACGCCCTTATTTTTAAAAGCTGATCCGCACAACATGGGGATAATTTCGTTTCTAATGGTACGTGTACGCAAGCCTTGTCTGATCTCTACTTCACTAAGTTCACCCGTTTCAAGATATTTATTCATCAAATCTTCTGAAGCTTCTGCCGCTGCCTCTATCATGTGCTCACGCCATTTTTGGCATTCTTCTAACATTTCTGGCTTTATGTCACGAGCTTCATAAGTCATTCCAAGGTTTTCTTCGTTCCAATGAATTGCCTTCATTCGCACTAGATCGACAACACCTTCGAAATGTTCTTCTGCACCAATAGGTAACTGAATAGGAACAGCATTTGCACCCAATCTACTGCGTAATTGATTGACTACACGTAAGAAGTTTGCACCAGCCCTATCCATTTTATTAACAAAACCCAAACGCGGAACAGCGTATCGATTTGCTTGACGCCATACCGTCTCCGTCTGAGGTTCAACACCACCTACAGCACAAAGCACTGCACAAGCACCGTCTAATACGCGCAAAGAACGTTCAACTTCAATCGTAAAATCAACGTGCCCCGGGGTATCAATAATATTGATTCGATGTTGTGGGAACTGCTTGTCCATCCCATACCAAAAACAGGTGGTAGCTGCGGAAGTAATAGTAATTCCACGCTCCTGCTCTTGTTCCATCCAATCCATTACAGCCGCACCTTCGTGAACCTCACCGATTTTATGTGAAACTCCAGTGTAATAAAGCACACGCTCTGTTGTTGTTGTTTTTCCGGCGTCAATATGCGCCATGATGCCTATGTTTCTATATTGATCTATCGGTGTCACTCGAGCCACGTCTTATACCCCTTTACCAACGATAATGCGCAAATGCTTGGTTAGCTTTTGCCATTCTATGCATGTCATCACGCATTTTTACTGCACCGCCTCTGCCTTCCTGCGCTTCAGTTATTTCAGCAGCCAAGCGTAATACCATCGTTTTTTCGCCCCGTGCTTTAGCAGCACCTACCAACATACGCATTGCCAGTGCCAATCCACGCTCGGAATCAACTTCCACTGGAACCTGATAAGTGGCTCCTCCAACACGCCTGGATTTCACTTCTACAGTAGGTCTAATGTTATGAAGCGCCTTTTCCAAGACTTCCATATTTTCTTTACTGGAAAACGGCTTTGATTTAGATCCACCCGATGATGAACTTCCTTCAGCTTCATCACCTGCGTCAGATTTCTTTGCACCATGTTTATCTTTTTTCATGCGCTTCATAGCTTCAGCTAACGCATTATAAACAATCTGTTCTGCCACAGATTTTTTGCCTCTGCGCATAACAACGTTAATGAACTTAGCCAAACGCTCACTCTTATAGAGCGGATCTGGTAAAATTTCTCTTTTAATTGCGGCTTTTCTTCTCGGCATTGCTCATGCTTCCAATGATTATACAAATTATTTAATCTATGCTTTTCGGCTATTCTTTCGGCTTTTTAGCACCATACTTAGAACGACCTCTACGTCGATTTGCGACACCGACAGTATCTAAACTACCACGTACAATATGGTAACGAACACCTGGTAAGTCTTTAACACGACCACCGCGAATCAGTACGACTGAATGTTCTTGAAGATTATGTCCTTCACCACCTATGTAAGCCGTTGTTTCATGGCCATTTGTTAAACGTACACGCGCTACCTTACGTAATGCTGAGTTAGGCTTCTTTGGCGTCGTTGTATATACACGTGTGCAAACACCTCGTTTTTGTGGTGATCCATTTAACGCAGGTACGGTTGACTTTACTATCTTCGGCGCGCGCGGTTTACGCACAAGCTGATTTATCGTTGGCATTCCTAAACTCCAGCCTCATATTCAAAATGATTAAATTATTCACTTTTCCTCCTAACTCTTTACAGGAGGAGGCGGGATTCTAAATAAGTATCATGCATTGTGTCAAGCTGTGTTGCTAATATTGACAATATTTTTTATCTAAAACCCCTGCTCATTCATTAAAATAGCGAATTTTTGCTATTCGTCTACTTTATTTCTTCTTTGTTTCATGACCTTACGATCCGCATGATAGGCTAGACCCGTACCCGCAGGCACTAAGCGTCCAACAATCACGTTTTCTTTCAATCCTCTAAGTTCATCCATCTTTCCATTCACTGCCGCTTCTGTCAGAACACGTGTAGTTTCCTGGAAGGAAGCCGCTGATATAAATGACTCCGTAGCAAGCGAGGCTTTTGTGATACCTAACAGCACTTGTTCACATCTCGCTATTAACTTGCCTTGCTTGCTAACTTTTTCATTTTCATCACGAACTTGAGAATATTCAACCTGTTCGCCCTTGAGGAAACTGGTATCACCAGGATGCTCAATAATAACTTTACGAAGCATTTGACGAATAATAACCTCAATATGTTTGTCGTTAATCTTAACACCTTGCAAACGATAAACATCCTGGACTTCATTCACGATATAATTCGTAAGTGCATTTGTACCCAAAAGTCTCAAAATATCATGTGGATTGAGCGAACCATCAGCAATAACCTCGCCTTTTTCTACATGTTCACCTTCAAATACACCTACATGGCGCCATTTTGGTATCAACTCTTCATGAATCACACCATCTAATGCGGTAATAATAAGTCTACGTTTGCCTTTTGTTTCCTTACCAAAACTCACGATACCCGAAATTTCAGCCAATATAGCAGGATCTTTAGGTCTACGAGCTTCAAACAAATCTGCAACTCGAGGTAAACCACCTGTGATATCGCGTGTTTTTGACGTTTCTTGTGGAATTCTTGCCACAACGTCACCTACTTTAACCTTAGCACCATCTTCAAAATTAATGATAGCATCTTGAGGCAAGAAATATTGCGCGGGCAAATTGGTACCTGCCAAATTCACATCTTTACCTTTTTCATCTACCAATTTAATCATTGGCTTCAGTTCTTTACCACTCACACCACGCTGTTTAGGATCAATAACTACAATGCTGCTAAGACCTGTCATTTCATCCGTTTGACGGTTCATGGTGACACCTTCAACCAAATCTGCAAACTTAATATAACCACCCACTTCAGTGATGACCGGATGGCTATGTGGATCCCAGTTTGCAACAATTTGACCTAATTCAACTTTTGCACCATCTGAAACAGTCAGTTCAGCACCATAAGGGATCTTATATCGTTCACGTTCACGTCCATGCTCATCAACAACTGCGAGTTCTCCTGAACGCGATACAGCGATATATGTTCCTGAATGATGTTGTATCAACTTGATATTATGTAACTTTATTTTACCACTGGATTTGACCTGAACATTATTAACAGCCGTTGCTCTCGATGCAGCACCACCGATATGGAATGTTCTCATGGTAAGCTGCGTACCTGGTTCACCGATAGATTGGGCCGCTATCACACCGACAGCTTCGCCTATATTGACTCTATGTCCACGGGCTAAATCACGACCATAGCATGCGGCACAAATTCCATAACGTGATTCACATGTAATGGGTGAGCGAACCATGACATGATCAACTGATAGCTCTTCGAGTCGATTTACCAGTTTTTCATCCAAAAGTTGGCCTGCTGGGACAACAACAGCGTTACTTGCAGGATCAAATACATCTTGTGATGTAACTCTGCCAAGAACTCTTTCATGCAAGGGTTCTACCACATCACCACCTTCAATAAGAGGGGTCATGGTAATACCTTGCGAAGTACCGCAATCAATCTCAGAAATCACTAAATCTTGTGAAACGTCAACGAGACGTCTAGTTAAATAACCTGAATTAGCAGTTTTTAATGCCGTATCTGCAAGACCTTTACGAGCACCGTGGGTTGATATAAAGTATTGTAATACGTTTAAACCTTCACGGAAGTTTGCTGTAATAGGTGTTTCAATAATAGAACCGTCTGGTTTTGCCATCAAGCCACGCATACCTGCAAGCTGTCTGATCTGAGCTGCCGATCCTCTAGCTCCGGAATCTGCCATCATATAAATAGAATTATAAGATTCTTGCTGTACTTTATGGCCTTTTGAATCTTTTACCGTATCACTGGATAATTCAGTCATCATGGCTTTCGCAACTTGGTCGTTTGTTCTAGACCAAATATCAACAACCTTGTTATAACGTTCGCCTTGTGTCACAAGACCTGATGCATACTGCGCCTGAATTTTTGCAACTTCATCTTCAGCCTGATCAATAATTCCGGCTTTTTCTTTCGGAATAACTAAATCATTGATACCGATTGATACGCCTGATTTTGTAGCATAACTAAAGCCCATATACATGAGTTGATCTGCAAATATGACAGTTGCTTTCAATCCAACTTCACGATAGCAAGTATTGATCAAGCCAGATATCGCTTTTTTATTCATGACGCGATTAACAAGATCAAATGACATGCCTTTAGGCAACAATTCTGATAATAATGCCCTTCCTATTGTTGTTTCTACAAGCCTAACTCTTTCAATAAATTCACCTGGAACTTCGCCATGTAAGTATTCTTTGATTCTTACTTTTATTTTAGCTTGTAATTCAATATAACCACTTTCATATGCACGATGAATTTCACTGACATCCGAAAACACCATGCCTTCGCCTTGTGCATTAATTTTGCTTCGTGTTAAATAATACAAACCTAATACAACGTCTTGTGACGGAACAATAATCGGCTCACCATTCGCTGGTGATAAAATATTATTCGTAGACATCATCAGTGAACGAGCTTCTAATTGTGCTTCTAATGATAAAGGCACGTGAACTGCCATTTGGTCACCGTCAAAGTCCGCATTATAAGCTGTACAAACAAGAGGATGCAGTTGTATCGCTTTGCCTTCAATCAAGACGGGTTCAAATGCCTGGATACCTAATCGGTGCAATGTAGGCGCGCGATTTAATAAAACTGGATGTTCACGAATAACTTGCTCCAGAATATCCCACACAGCAGCGTCTTCACGATCTACCATTTTCTTTGCAGCTTTAATGGTAGATGCTAATCCTTGTATTTGTAATCGACTGAAAATAAATGGTTTGAATAACTCTAATGCCATCTTCTTTGGTAAACCGCATTGATGCAGTTTAAGGGTAGGGCCCACCACAATGACAGAACGGCCCGAGTAATCAACACGTTTACCTAATAAATTTTGACGGAACCGGCCCGCTTTACCTTTGATCATGTCCGCAAGTGATTTAAGTGGTCGCTTATTAGAACCCGTAATAGCTCTGCCACGACGTCCATTATCCAACAATGCATCAACAGACTCTTGGAGCATACGTTTTTCGTTTCTAACAATAATATCCGGCGCATTTAAATCTAACAAACGCTTCAAACGGTTGTTTCTATTGATAACTCGTCGATATAAATCATTTAAATCAGATGTCGCAAAACGCCCGCCATCCAAAGGAACTAATGGTCTGAGATCAGGTGGTAATACGGGTAATACACTCAGTATCATCCATTCTGGTTTGTTGCCAGATGCTAAAAACGCTTCGATGAGTTTCAAACGTTTTGATAGTTTTTTCAATCTAGCGTCTGAAGAAGTGCTTGTCATATCTTCACGTATTTTTGCTATTTCAGCATCAAGATTTAATGCTCTCAATAGTTCTTGTACGGCTTCCGCACCCATACGCGCATCAAATTCATCGCCATACTCTTCAATAGCATCATAATAAGCTTCTTCAGTAAGCAATTGACCACGCTCTAATTGCGTCATGCCTGGATCGATTACAACATAAGCTTCAAAATACAATACACGTTCGATATCACGTAAAGTCATATCAAGTAATAAGCCGATACGTGATGGCAGTGAACGCAAAAACCATATATGAGCAATAGGACTTGCTAATTCAATGTGACCCATACGATCACGTCTAACTTTAGATAAAGTGACTTCCACACCGCATTTTTCACAGATGACTCCGCGATGTTTCAAGCGCTTATATTTACCGCATAAACATTCATAATCTTTAATAGGACCAAATATTTTTGCGCAAAATAGTCCGTCGCGTTCTGGTTTAAACGTGCGATAGTTTATAGTTTCTGGTTTTTTAACCTCACCATAGGACCATGAACGAATCATATCTGGAGATGCCAAACTAATATGAATAGCATCAAATTCTTCAAGTTGTGTTTGCTGCTTGACCAGACTCAGTAAATCTTTACTCAGTATATCTCTCAAGGTCCACCCCCATACAAATTACAACAATATACTTACTCTAGTTCCATATTAATGGCTAAAGAACGAATTTCTTTAATTAAGACGTTAAACGCTTCTGGCATATTTGATTCCATATAGTGATCACCATCTACGATGTTTTTATACATCTTAGTACGGCCAGCAACATCGTCAGACTTAACGGTTAGCATTTCTTGCAAGGTATAAGCTGCACCATATGCCTCTAGTGCCCACACTTCCATCTCACCAAAACGCTGTCCGCCAAACTGTGCTTTACCACCTAAAGGCTGTTGCGTCACTAAACTATAGGATCCCGTTGAACGTGCATGCATCTTATCATCAACTAAATGGTTAAGTTTCATCATGTACATATAACCCACGGTAACCGGACGATCAAAAGCTCTGCCAGTACGTCCATCATAAAGTACTGTTTGTCCACTTTCTGGAAGTCCCGCCAATCTGAGCATTTTTTTAATTTCTTCTTCATTGGCACCATCAAATACGGGTGTTGCCATGGGAACTCCACCACGCAAGTTATACGCTAAACTCATGACTTCTTCGTCTGTCAATCCTGAGATGTTTTCAGTACGTGTTTCGCCATCATTATAAATTGTGGTTAAAAATTGACGTATATGTTTAACTGATTGCTGTTGCTCAATCAATTTACCAATTTTCAATCCTAATCCTTTAGCTGCCCAACCTAAATGTGACTCTAACACTTGACCAATGTTCATACGTGAAGGAACACCTAGTGGATTTAAGACGATATCTACGGGTGTACCATCTGCCATATATGGCATATCTTCAACTGGAACAATAGTTGAAATGACGCCTTTATTTCCATGTCGGCCTGCCATTTTATCGCCTGGCTGAATACGACGTTTAACCGCCAAATAAACTTTTACAATTTTTAGAACACCAGGAGCTAAATCGTCACCTTGTGTTATTTTATTGCGTTTTACATCATAAGCTTTTTCAAATTCCAAGCGTTCTTGCTTATATTGTTTCGCTGCTGTTTCAAGAAGTTTGTTTGATTTAGCTTCTTTTAGCCTTATTTCAAACCACTTTTCTCGTGGAACTTCTGTTAAATAAGCTTTAGTAATTTTGCTACCTTTTTTAAGCTTATTCGGGCCACCTTCTGCTGTGCGATTGATAAGTAGTTTTTCTACGCGTTGAAAAATATCATTTTCACGAATACGTAATTCATCACTTAAATCTTGCTTAACCGTAGCCAATTCGTTTTTTTCAATCTCAAGTACTCGAGCATCTTTTTCTACACCCTCACGAGTAAAGACATGAACGTCTATCACCGTACCTTCCATCCCTGTTGGGACACGTAGGGATGTATCTTTCACATCCGATGCTTTTTCACCGAAAATGGCTCGAAGTAGTTTCTCTTCTGGCGTTAGTTGAGTTTCGCCTTTTGGCGTAACTTTACCTACCAAGATATCGCCAGACTTCACTTCAGCACCTATATAAACGATACCGCACTCGTCCAATTTTGATAATGCGCTTTCACCTACGTTTGGAATATCAGCTGATATTTCCTCTATGCCTAATTTTGTGTCACGAGCAACGCAAGTAAGTTCTTCTATATGTATACTGGTGAATCTGTCTTCTTGCACAACTCTTTCAGATATTAGAATAGAATCTTCAAAGTTGTATCCATTCCAAGGCATAAATGCGACAAGCAAGTTTTGGCCTAACGCAAGTTCACCCAAATCAGTGGATTGACCATCAGCGAGCACATCACCTTTCTCAATCGTATCACCTTGTTGAACCAATGGTCGTTGATTGATACAGGTGTCTTGGTTGGTTCTGGTATATTTCGTGAGATTGTAGATATCCACACCCGTTTTACCGGATTCTGCTTCGTCATCATTAACACGTACAACAATACGTGATGCATCAACATAATCAACAAGACCACCACGCTTAGCAACTACTGTCACACCAGAGTCTTTAGCAACCATGCGTTCTATACCAGTACCTACTAATGGCTTTTCAGTCTTCAAAGTAGGAACAGCTTGACGTTGCATGTTTGAACCCATGAGCGCACGGTTAGCATCATCATGTTCCAAGAAGGGTATGAGCGCTGCAGCAACTGAGACAATCTGTTTAGGTGAAACATCCATGAATTCTACTTTATCTGGCGTAGTTAAAGTGGATTCGCCTTTGTGTCTCACTGGAATAAGTGCATCTATTAACTTGGCTTTTGCGTCTTGCGTAGCATTTGCCTGCGCAATAACATAATCACCTTCTTCAATAGCAGATAAATAAACCACTTCATCGGTAACCTTACCATTCATAACTTTGCGGTATGGACTTTCTAAAAATCCATAAGTATTAGTACGAGCATAAACAGCAAGTGAATTAATCAATCCAATATTTGGACCTTCAGGTGTCTCAATCGGGCACACACGACCATAATGCGTTGGATGTACGTCACGAACTTCAAAACTTGCTCTTTCTCTTGTTAAACCACCTGGTCCAAGCGCTGATACGCGGCGTTTATGTGTAATTTCAGATAGTGGATTATTTTGATCCATAAATTGAGATAACTGGCTTGATCCAAAAAATTCCTTAATAGCAGCAGATACGGGTTTAGCGTTAATTAAATCTTGTGGCATTAAGTTTTCTGATTCAGAAAGACTTAAACGTTCTTTGACAGCACGTTCTACGCGTACTAACCCAACACGGAATTGATTTTCTGTCATCTCACCGACACTACGTACACGACGATTGCCCAAATGATCAATATCATCTACATTGCCTTCACCATTGCGAATACTAATTAATGTTTTTAATACAGCAATAATGTCGTCTTTCGTTAATACGCCTGGTCCTGTGACTTCTTTTCTACCAACGCGTCGATTAAATTTCATACGACCCACGTCTGATAAATCGTATCTCTCGGGTGTAAAAAATAAATTTTTAAATAATCCTTCTGCAGCATCTTTAGTGGGTGGTTCGCCTGGACGCATCATCCTATATATTTCAACCAATGCTTCTAATGCATTTGTTGTAGAATCAACACGCAAGGTGTCTGATATATATGAACCATGATCAATATCGTTAATGTAAAGCGTTTCGAATTTCTTGAGTTTTGCTGCAATAAAAGCTTTTAATATATCCGCAGTAATGACATCATTCGCGTTAGCTATAATTTCGCCTGTTTCTGGATTGACTACTGTTTTTGCTAAAACTTTACCTAAAACATAGTCTGCTGGTACGTCTAATTTTTTCATACCTGCTTTTTCTAATTGTTGAATATGGCGAACCGTAATGCGACGGCCTTTTTCTATAATGACTTTTCCTGCTTTCTTTATTTCAAATGGTGCAATTTCACCACGCAATCTTTCAGGAATGAGGTCTAAACTAAATTCATCTGCATGAATATGAAATACATTATTTTCGAAGAACATCGCTAAAATGTCTTCCACAGAATAATCTAAGGCGCGCAATATGATGGTGACTGGTAGTTTGCGACGACGATCTATACGTGCGAATATGCAATCTTTGGGATCAAACTCAAAATCAAGCCATGAACCACGATAAGGTATAACACGTGCTGAAAATAACAATTTACCTGAGGAATGTGTTTTACCTCGATCATGCTCAAAAAACACGCCTGGTGATCGATGTAATTGAGAAACTATAACTCGCTCGGTACCATTTATTACAAAAGTGCCATGGTCCGTCATTAATGGAATTTCACCCATGTACACTTCTTGTTCTTTAATATCTTTTACAACTTTAGTATCGCCTGGAGCATCTTTATCATAGTGTACTAATCTAACTTTTACACGTAATGACGCGCCATAGGTCAAACCACGCATTTTGCATTCTTTAACATCAAAAACAGGTTCGCCTAAGCGATAACTTACATAGTTCAATTCTGCGTTGCCTGAAAAACTAATGATAGGAAACACTGATTTGAATGCAGCATGCAACCCATAAAACTCTCTATGGTCCGGATCTACATTTTCTTGCAAAAATCTATGATATGATTCTAACTGAAGCTCAAGTAATGGCGGTGTTTCGATAGTACTTTGATGCTTACCAAAGTCTTTACGAATTCGCTTTTTCTCGGTGTACGAGTATGTTGAACCCATAGTTAAGATACCTCTGCGTGATCGTCTACTGTAAAAGCGTGTCGAAATATTTTACTCAACCAAATACCAGTTAATGTAAAATAAATAGAGCCGGTGGTAGTAAACCACCGGCCGCAACTAAGTCAGCTATTATATAACTCGTTGAAAGTAATGATATTACTTAACTTCAACTGTTGCTCCTGCATCTTCAAGCTGCTTTTTGATATCTGCTGCTTGAGCTTTATTAACACCTTCTTTAACTGGTGCAGGTGCAGCTTCAACAAGATCTTTGGCTTCTTTAAGACCAAGACCTGTAATAGTTCTAATAGCTTTAATGACGTTGATCTTGTTGTCGCCAGCTTTAGCCAAAATAACGTTAAATTCGGTTTTTTCTTCGGCTGACGCTTCTGCAGCAGCAGGAGCTGCGGCAACAGCAACAGCTGCAGCTGACACACCAAATTTTTCTTCCATCATTTTAACTAAATCAACAACATCCATAACACTCATATCTGAGATTGCTTGCAATATTTCATTTTTACTTACGGCCATGATTTTCATCACTCCACTTAAAATTTAAAAAAATAGTTTTGTTTATGCTTCTTGTTGCTTTTTATCGCGAATAGCAGCGACTACACGAACTAATTGAGCATGAGGTTCAGCTAATGTACGCACAAATTTTGTGATTGGCGCTCGCATGACTGACATCAATAGAACAATAGCTTCATTACGTGTAGGTAGACTTGCTAATTTGTTTAAATCATTCGCCGGTAACAATGCACCATCGATTGATAAAGCTTTAACTTCTAACTTATCAAACTTTTTAGCAAATTCTTTAAATAGTCGAGCCGCAGCACCCGGATCTTCTTTCGAAAATGCCAGAACAAGTGGTCCAACTAAGGCTTTGTCCATACACTCAAAATCTGTTCCTTCAAATGCTCGTCTTGCTAACGTATTACGTATAACACGCATATAAACACCCGCGTTGCGTGCTTGTTTACGTAGTTCAGTAACCTGACTAACTGTCAAACCAGCATAATTAGCTGCAACGACAGATGTCGCATTTTTTGCCACTTCAGCGACTTCAGCAACAATTGCTTTTTTACCTTCAAGTCTTAAGGTCACGTGTACCTCTCCTTAATTCAGTATTACCATGAGGTAACACTTGTTAACGAACAGCAATACCACCATACATTTGGCATCACCGTCTGCGTAGGTTTATCTACTTCTAATAAGTAGATTGATTAAGCATGTCTGCACCTACGGTCTTTGACGGGAATTGGCTGATCACTCATTTTTATTTAAAATATGAGTTACAACCACCCACAAAGTCTTTAGTCATCGAGTTATAAATTTTCTACACTCGACATATCAATTTGTAAGCCCGGTCCCATTGTGCTTGAGACAGTAACTTTTTTAAAATAAATACCTTTTGCAGTACTTGGTTTAGCTTTTTTCAATGCTATGAGTAATGACTCAAGATTTTTTGCCAGATCGCCTGCTTCAAAACTTATTTTGCCTAACATACAATGTATAACGCCTGCTTTATCTGTACGATAACGTACTTGACCAGCTTTAGCATTTTTAACAGCGCCTGCAATATCAACGGTCACAGTGCCATCCTTAGGATTAGGCATCAAACCACGTGGTCCTAATACTTGACCTAACTGACCTACAATACGCATTGCATCTGGACTTGCCACCACAACATCAAAATTAATTTCGCCAGCTTTAACTTTTTCAGCTAAATCTTCTAATCCTACGATATCTGCGCCAGCATTTTTTGCAATTTCGGTATTAGCTTGCGAGGTAAACACAGCAACACGAATAGTACGACCTGTTCCATTAGGCAACACGATTGAGCCGCGAACTGCTTGGTCCGATTTACGTGGATCAATGCCTAAGTTTACCGCTACTGTAATACTTTGATCGAATTTAGTAGGTGGCATATCTTTTAACATAGCAAAAGCTTCATTTGGGACATACAATTTACCTGGTGTTAGTTTTTCGTTTATTAAACGCATACGTTTTGACATAACTTACACCTCTCCTTCTACTTCAACGCCCATACTTCGTGCACTACCGGCTATAGAACGCATAGCTGTTTCTAAACTAGCAGCATTGAGATCAGGCATTTTGATTTTTGCAATTTCTTCTAATTGTTTTCGAGTAATCTTTCCAACTTTATTAGTGTTAGGTGTACTGCTGCCCTTTTCAATTCCTGCTGCTACTGTAATTAAATAAGAAGCAGGGGGTGTTTTAATAATGAAAGTAAAACTACGATCTTCAAAAACAGTAATTTCTACTGGAAGTGGCTTACCTTGGCGCTCCGGTGTCTGGGTTTGTGCATTAAAAGCTTTGCAAAATTCCATAATATTAACACCTTGCTGACCTAATGCAGGACCTACTGGCGGACTTGGATTAGCTGCTCCACCTTTTATCTGCAGCTTTACTAGCGCTTTGACTTTTTTTGCCATGTTTCACTCCAACGGGTATTAACGCTTTATTAAGCTCCCCTATTTAAATACAAATAAAAGCAATGCGATATCTTATAAATACCGCATTGCGTATAAAATTAACCTTTTTCTACTTGATCAAATTGTAATTCAACAGGTGTTGATCGACCAAAAATGAGAACTGCAACACGTAAACGATTTTTCTCGTAATTAACTTCTTCAACAACACCATTAAAATCAGCAAACGGACCATCGATAACTCGAACAACCTCGCCCATTTCGAAAAGTACTTTTGGTTTTGGTTTATCCGTACTGTCTTGCATTCTTTGTAATATAACTTCTGCTTCCTTAGCAGTAATAGGGGCAGGCTTATCACTCGTCCCACCAATAAATCCCAAAACTTTAGGTATAGATCGAATTAAATGCCAAGTTTGGTCATTCATCTCCATCTCTACTAAAACATAACCAGGAAAGAATTTACGCTCACTTTTACGCTTCTGTCCTGCTTTTAGCTCAACAACTTCTTCTGTTGGAACTAGCACATCACCAAATAAATACTCTACACCATCAGTACGAATGCGTTCTAAAAGCGCGTTCTTTACATAGTTCTCAAACCCAGAATATGCATGAACGACATACCAGCGCTTGTTTTGGTCTGCCATGGTTTATCCTCTTTGCCCGGTAAGCCATCCAATGAGCCACATTAAAATACTATCAATACCCCATAAAACAAGAGCAAGCACAACTACCATAATTGCAACAAAAAGCGTAGTCTGCATTGTCTCTTGACGCGTTGGCCAAAATACTTTTCGTAACTCCATCCGAGACTCACGTGCAAAAATAAGCGCACGCTTTCCCTGAAAAGTCTGTGATGTAATAGCAGCTACTACACCTAATAGAAAAAGCCAAGCCAATAAACGCAGAGGCCAAGGTTGGTCATTATAATAGTAATTTGCAACTAGTCCAGCGATAATTAACAAAGTAGCTATTAACCACTTCAACCAATCAAGCTTAGTGCTTGGAGTTTCTACTGTCTTTAATACCATCAATGTGTTGCCCTGCTCTATGTCTTTGTATTCAATATAATATTATTTATATCCTATTATTCTGGCAGGCCAGGAGGGTCTCGAACCCCCAACCTACGGTTTTGGAGACCGTCGCTCTGCCAATTGAGCTACTGGCCTTTTTTACTATTCGATAACTTTAGCTACGACACCAGCACCCACTGTGCGACCACCTTCACGAATGGCAAAACGTAAGCCGTCTTCCATCGCAATAGGCGCTATCAGCGTTACCACCATCTTAATGTTATCACCTGGCATGACCATTTCTACGCCATCAGGTAACTGGCATTCTCCGGTCACGTCCGTTGTTCTAAAATAAAACTGTGGACGATAGCCTTTGAAAAAAGGAGTATGTCTTCCACCTTCTTCTTTTGAAAGTACGTATATTTCTGCTTCAAACTTCGTATGGGGTTTAATGCTTCCTGGGTGCGCTAATACTTGACCACGCTCCACTTCTTCTCGCTTCGTGCCTCTTAATAAAACTCCGACGTTATCACCTGCTCGTCCTTCATCTAACAGCTTACGAAACATTTCTACGCCAGTACAGGTGGTCTTAATGGTAGGCTTCAATCCGATAATTTCTACGTCTTCACCTACTTTGACAATGCCTCGTTCCACTCTGCCTGTAACAACTGTACCACGACCTGAAATCGAAAATACGTCTTCTATGGGTAGCAGGAATGGTTTGTCAATTTGACGTTCTGGTTGCGGAAAATAATTATCCATTTCTGATACTAACTTATAAATGGATTCTACGCCTATGGGACTTTGATCGCCTTCGAGTGCTTTCAATGCAGATCCGGTTACAATAGGAGTTTTATCTCCCGGGAAATTGTAACTAGTCAACAAGTCTCTGACTTCCATCTCAACTAATTCTAATAATTCCTTGTCGTCTACCATGTCCGCTTTGTTTAAGTACACAACAATATAGGGTACCCCTACTTGACGTGCTAACAAGATATGCTCTCTTGTTTGCGGCATGGGGCCATCTGCTGCTGACACAACTAATATAGCACCATCCATCTGTGCCGCACCCGTAATCATATTCTTTACGTAGTCCGCGTGTCCCGGGCAATCGACGTGAGCATAATGTCTCTTTTCAGACTCATACTCCACATGCGCTGTTGCAATGGTAATACCACGCGCTTTTTCTTCTGGCGCTTTATCTATTTGGTCATATGCCATCGCTTGACCGCCAAATTTATCCGCCATGACCTTGGTCAACGCTGCTGTTAACGTCGTTTTACCATGGTCTACGTGGCCTATCGTACCGACATTTAAATGTGGCTTCTTTCGTTCAAATACTGCTTTTGCCAT
>JABDBK010000009.1:28502-31002 GCA_013288655.1 Gammaproteobacteria bacterium
AACGCTGCTGTTAACGTCGTTTTACCATGGTCTACGTGGCCTATCGTACCGACATTTAAATGTGGCTTCTTTCGTTCAAATACTGCTTTTGCCATTGTTGATTGCTCCTATGCAAAAACTTAAAAATTCATAAATTCTATTTGTCTTATATACTCAGCTACTGGAGCCCATAACCGGATTTGAACCGGTGACCTCTTCCTTACCAAGGAAGTGCTCTACCGACTGAGCTATATGGGCCTTGGAGCGGGCGATGGGAATCGAACCCACGCTATCAGCTTGGAAGGCTGAAGTTCTACCATTGAACTACGCCCGCAGTTCAAACTACAGATGATGAAAGGCAGACAATAGGTTTGAATTCAGTTGTTATAAAAACCTATTATCTGTCCTCCTTCTTCTGTTCCTTCATGTGGAGGGGGAAGGATTCGAACCTTCGAAGGCTGAGCCGTCAGATTTACAGTCTGATCCCTTTGACCGCTCGGGAACCCCTCCAAAAACTATTCCGTAACATTAAGCAGGTGACGGATTCTGCTTTAGGACACTCTCAATGTCAAGAGCTTCCTTTTTCCAATTTTCTAATGGAGCTGGCGGTCGGAATCGAACCGACGACCTACTGATTACAAATCAGTTGCTCTACCGACTGAGCTACGCCAGCATTGTCACAGTCATACGGGCGACAATTCTATGCAATTATCTTATTGATAGCAAACTAAAATATGCATTTTATAAAATAAATTATGTAACAAAAAAACTAATCCGACATAAAAAAACCCCTGCAAGTCACCCTGCAGGGGTTTCGCATAAAAAGCCTGGCAATGTCCTACTTTCGCATAGACAAATCTAAACTATCATTGGCGCTGAGTGGTTTCACTTCTGAGTTCGGGATGGGATCAGGTGGTTCACACTCGCTATCGTCGCCAGGCAACCTAACTTTTATCCGTCGTGTATCACAACGGCCTTTTTCAATTTGGTCAACAAAAGTATTTACTTACTTTCAATCTGCATTGCTTTGATCAATCACAAAACCACTTGGGTGTTATATGATCAAGCCTCACGGTCAATTAGTACTGGTCAGCTACATGCATTACTGCACTTACACCTCCAGCCTATCAACGTTGTAGTCTCCAACAAACCTTCAGGGGCCTTGCGGCCCGAGAGATCTCATCTTAGGGCAGGTTTCCCGCTTAGATGCTTTCAGCGGTTATCCCTTCCGAACATAGCTACCCGGCTGTGCCACTGGCGTGACAACCGGTACACCAGAGGTTCGTTCACTCCGGTCCTCTCGTACTAGGAGCAACCCCCTTCAAATCTCTAACGCCCACGGCAGATAGGGACCGAACTGTCTCACGACGTTCTGAACCCAGCTCGCGTACCACTTTAAATGGCGAACAGCCATACCCTTGGGACCAGCTTCAGCCCCAGGATGTGATGAGCCGACATCGAGGTGCCAAACACCGCCGTCGATATGAACTCTTGGGCGGTATCAGCCTGTTATCCCCGGCGTACCTTTTATCCGTTGAGCGATGGCCCTTCCATTCAGAACCACCGGATCACTAGAACCTGCTTTCGCACCTGATCGACCCGTCAGTCTCTCAGTCAAGCACTCTTACGCTCTTACACGCTACGCGCGATTTCCGACCGCGCTGAGAGTACCTTCGTGCTCCTCCGTTACTCTTTAGGAGGAGACCGCCCCAGTCAAACTACCCACCATGCACTGTCCCTATCCCAGATAATGAGATCAGGTTAGAACTCCAACTATTCCAGGGTGGTATTTCAAGGTCGGCTCCACATAAGCTAGCGCTTACGCTTCAAAGCCTCCCACCTATCCTACACAGGAACACTCAAAGTCCAGTGCAAAGCTATAGTAAAGGTGCACGGGGTCTTTCCGTCTTGCCGCGGGTACACTGCATCTTCACAGCGATTTCAACTTCACTGAGCCTTGGGTGGAGACAGCGTGGCTGTCGTTACGCCATTCGTGCAGGTCGGAACTTACCCGACAAGGAATTTCGCTACCTTAGGACCGTTATAGTTACGGCCGCCGTTTACCGGGGCTTCGATCAGTAGCTTCCCCCGCAACAAGTGCGGGGTAACCACATCAATTAACCTTCCGGCACCGGGCAGGCGTCACACCCTATACTTCCTCTTTCGAGTTCGCAGAGTGCTGTGTTTTTGTTAAACAGTCGCAACCACCTGGCTATTGCAACCCTCTTCTGCTCCAGTCGAAAAGACCTTCACATACCAAGGGCACACCTTCTCCCGAAGTTACGGTGCTATTTTGCCTAGTTCCTTCACCCAAGTTCTCTCAAGCGCCTTAGAATTCTCTTCTCGTCCACCTGTGTCGGTTTACGGTACGGTTCAACGATATCTGAGGCTTAGTGACTTTTCCTGGAAGCGTGGCATCAGCTACTTCCCCCGCAACAAGTGCGGGGTCGTCATCGTGTCTCGATGTTAATAGGGTCCCGGATTTACCTAAAACCCCCACCTACTCACTTAAACCAGGACT
>JABDBK010000009.1:36624-52621 GCA_013288655.1 Gammaproteobacteria bacterium
TTGGATTCATATTTCTCCTCGTTAATCTTTATTTTGACTTTCTAAACGACTAATTTCGTGAAGAAATTAGTCGTTTAGAAAGTCAAAATAAAGATTAACGAGGAGAAATATGAATCCAAAAGCACGCCGCTACGCCAGGCAATATGCAGTGCAAGCGATCTATCAATGGCAAATCGCCCATACGCTGCCTGCCGATATCGAGTCTCAATTTTTGACTCATCAACAAATGAGCAAAAAAACAGATATGCTTTATTTTAAAGAACTCATCCATGCTATTCCCAGATTGTATGAAGAACTTGATGATCACATGGTGCCTTTTTTGAGTAGACCTATTGATGAATTGGATCCTGTAGAATTAGCGATTCTACGATTAAGTACGTTTGAACTCGCCAAACGATTAGATATTCCTTATCGTGTCGCTATCAACGAAGCTTTAGAATTAACAAAAAAATATGGCTCTATCGAAGGATATAAATTTGTGAATGGCGTGCTAGATCATGTGGCACAAAAACTTCGATCGAAAGAAATTGCGGCAGAGAAAAATAAATCATGAATGAATTCGCTATCATTGAACATTTTTTTAATGCATCAAGCATAAAGCGCAAAGATGTAGTGCTTGGTATTGGGGATGATTGCGCGATTGTGCAACCCCCTCCTGACCAAGAATTACTGATCACAACGGATACTTTAGTGAGCGGCGTACATTTTTTACCGGATATGGCGGCTTCAGATATCGGTTTTAAATCTCTTGCTGTCAATTTAAGTGATTTGGCTGCGAAAGGGGCAGAACCCGCTTGGATGACTTTAGCACTTACTTTACCAAAGAATGATGAAACATGGTTAAAAAATTTTTCAACAGGCTTATTTGAACTTGCTAATCGTTACCATGTTCAACTCATAGGTGGGGATTTGACTAAAGGGCCTTTATCTATCACCATTCAAGCTATGGGATTCGCACCAAAAAATCAAAGCTTACGACGTAGCAATGCTAAACCAGGTGATTTGATCTATGTATCAAATACGTTAGGCGATGCGGCTCTTGGTTTAAAAAATTCGATGACTATTGCTAAAACTTATCAAGATTTTCTTATTGCACGTCATTGTCGACCTGAACCTAGAATTGAACTAGGTAAACAACTTCGTGATATAGCGCATGCGAGTATTGATATATCGGATGGTTTAGCTGCTGATTTAGGGCATATTCTAAACATGAGTCATGTGGGTGCAACGGTTTATGTGGATCGTTTGCCTTTATCGAATGCCTTGCTCGCATCTGTTTCACGTGAAGAAGGTATAGCATTGGCTTTAAATGGGGGGGATGATTATGAATTATGTTTCACTGTTGCACCCGATAAAGCACATCTATTAAACACTCCTTATACTTGTATAGGAAAAATTACCAATCAACCCGGATTAGACTTGCGGTACCAGGATGAAAAAAAATACAATGGTACACAGGCAGGGTATAAACATTTTTAATATAAAATTAAATAAGGATTGATGATGCGCGATTACACAGCCCAACCTGTTCCAGATTCTGTTTGGAAAAATCCTTATCACTTTATTGCCTTTGGGTTTGGCAGCGGTGCCGTGCCTTTTGCGCCAGGAACTTTTGGAACGCTGATGGCCATTCCGTTTTATTTGGCCATGCAGCCCTTATCACCGATGCTTTATTTAATATTATTGATAGGCATCACACTTGCTAGCATGTGGCTTTGCGATAAGGTTTCAAAAGAAACTCACACACATGACCATTCAGGCATGTGCCTGGATGAAATTGTCGGTTATCTTGTCACCATGTTTGCGGCACCCAAAGGTTTTATTTGGATTTTAATAGGTTTTGCTTTGTTTCGGTTTTTTGACATTGTAAAACCATGGCCTATCGATTATGTTGATACACATGTAAAAGGCGGTGTTGGCATGATACTCGACGATGTATTAGCGGGTGTCTACAGTTTAATTATCATACAAATTCTTGCTTGGATATTCTGATGTCTTCTTGGTTATCTTCTGCACTTGCAGCGCTGATGTTTTTTGGTTTGTGGGGATTTTTCACCAAACTCGCGGTAAATCATATTGATTCAAAAAGCGCTTTAATTTATCAAACGCTTGGTGTACTTGTGATTGGTCTCATTACCTTAAGTACGATGAATTTCAAACCAGCTAGCGATAGCAAAGGTTTTTCCTTTGCTGTACTCACTGGTTTGACCTATGGCATAGGTTGTCTATTTTATTTTATCGCAGCAAGCAAAGGTAAAATCATGACAGTCGTGACGCTGACATCGCTGTATCCTGTCGTCACTATTGTATTATCTTATTTATTATTAAAAGAAGATATTAATACCCGACAATGCATAGGAATTATGTTGGCGTTTGTGGCGATTGTGTTGATGTCGAGTTAAAGGTATTTATCTCATGATTCATTTCAAATGGTATAAATTTTCTGATTTAACAGTTGATCAATTATATGCCGTGCTTTCGATGCGTTCAGATATATTCGTTGTTGAACAGAATTGTGTTTATCTTGATCCTGATGGTAAGGATATTTTTGCAATGCATTTATTGGGACAAGAAAAAAATTCATTAGTTACTTATATGCGGTTATTTCCGCCAACTGATATTGAAAATTTTATTATATTTGGTCGTGTATTGACTGCAAGGTCATCACGTACAAAGGGATATGGAAAAAAATTAATGGAAGAATTATTATCTTACTGCAACAAAAATTATCCTGGAATAGCTATTAAATGTTCTGCTCAATGTTATTTAAAAAAATTTTATGAAGGATTTGGGTTTAAAACAGTGAGTGATGTATATGAAGAAGATGGTATTCCGCATATATCTATGGAAAAAAATTAACACTTTAAAGAATCAACATTTGATCTTTATATTAAACAAAGTATAATACTTGGCCAATAATGTTACATAAAACGAGGCCATAACATGTCACAGTCCGGTCAACCTCCCTATTTAAAACCAGAAGCTTTTGAAGCAGCTCCAGAAATTAAAGAAGAAAAGGGTTCTCCTTATGGTGTAGAAGTAGAATGCATCGAAAAATATCCAAAAACCGGTACAGATGCAGAAAAAAAACCTTTTCAAGATCAGTTTAATCAATTATTAGATAAATATCAGGATTGGGGTATAAAGCATGATATGTATATCCTTAATATAGATGAGCAACTTCGTTTTTTGCAAAACCAGCTTTTCAGCTCATATTCAGACACACAGGAGCCAAAGTATTTTGAAAACATTAAAAAAAATCTGGAAAAAATAATCCTTCTATTAAACAATGACCAAATTTCTGAAGATAAACGAAAAATTGCTTATCATGATTTATGCAGTCATCTTGGCGCTTGTGCTCCTGGATTGTATTTGCATATTGAAAATGCCTATTTTTCCCTTTCTTCAAACATATCATTACATTATTGGTTAGCTAAATTTCGTACTGATATCATAAAAGATTATGCTGTCAAGTATAATGCACAACACGACATTTCCACGGCTTATAGCATTCACACCATCAAGGTTTTTGCAGAAGATGCAAAAGATCAAGGTTGGAATCCTGCATTTTCTACTGACCACGTCGAAGATAAATACGCACCACATATCACAGAAAAAGATCGGGATGATTTTCATAACTATTTTGTTAAAACATTCAATCCAACAGCTATTCGTCATAAGATTCAAACGAAGTTGAATGCGAAAATGAATAAAATTTTTAAGACTTTAGAATTTACCGAGGATGAATGGAAGTACACTAACCATCCACATTATAAAGCATTTACTGATCAAGCGACAAATCTTCTTAAAAATTTAGGTATTAAAAGTAAGAATGATATTTTTGATTTTATGGAGAGCAATGATGACTTTACTCAATTTCGTCTATGTGAAGATAAGATCGTTGATATTCTATGCGAGCGAGTATTAAGTCCTGCACTTTATTTCGATCCTGTGAATAAAATCTATCATAAATTGCTTCCATTCCAATGGATTGATCATAGATATCCTTTAGAGATGATCGATTTTTCTGTCTGGAATACCATTCCTGATGAACGTTTTTCATCTATATTACGCCGCATATCGAAAGAGATAGATATCCGACATGCTAGGCATCTATTAGAAAATATACCTTATGAAAAATTAACTAAAATAAATAACAATGAAGATTTTGTTAAAACACTATCATCTATTAGGGATAAAGATAAACAGACATATATTCCCTCACCAGAAGAAAAGCATGCATTTTTTCAACCTAGCGCAAATAAACTCCTCGATAAGCTGCTTTTACATATTGCTCATGGAGAACAAGATCAAGCTGAAGCAATACTTAAGATAAATCCTGAGTTGTTATTTATGTCAAGCAATGTGGAAGCTCCTTCAGGCAATATATTTATGGATTATTCGCCATGTCGATTAGCTTGTTATGCGCATGATATGGATATGCTTGAGATGATGAAACCTTATGTCTATCGAGTGCCCCATGGTGAGGAACAATTTACCAATCTACTTAAAGAAGCTAGCGAGGCATTTAAAAATCAAAAGACTTATAATTTTGCGGAACTCGCAGACATCATTAACAATGGCACTGATGCCCAAATAAAATTGGCTTTAGATAATTTCAGAAGGCAGTTTGAACCTAAGTATATAAAAAACAAAAAATCTTTTAATATTGAAAATTTTCTCAAAGCATATGAAATTTATATAAACAATTTTGATACATGGTCTAAAGAAAAGCGCCGTCTTTTTTGGTGCCAAGTTATAGGTTATCTACAACGTTCATTACCAGCTTGTTATGCTCAAGTTATTGATGAGACAAATGGTCTTATTAAGATAACACTAGGTAATAAAAGGCAAATACGAAATGCGTTATCTTTTTACCCTCTAGTCAAAAATGCGCACGCAGGCTTGGGCTTTGATTATGCAATATACGATGGTGTGAAATTGCGTTCACATTCATTATCTAAAAGACTAGCTTTATCTTTCAAAGAGGACTTAGAACAATATGTGAAAGAAAAACAAGAAAGATGTGAAAAATTAATTGAACCATATAAAGAAGAAAAAGTCGTAAATCATTATCCATTTTTTCAGACTGGAAAAAATAAGATGCTTGAGAATCTTCTTTCTCATATTGCGCGTGGAGAACAAGCTCAAGCTGAAGCCATTATTAAATTTAACCCTAAATTGCTATTTCAATCCGGCAATGTAAGTGATCTCATTGGCAACAAATTTATGGATTATTCTCCCGTCAAATTAGCATGTTTTACGCATGATGCAGATATGCTTGAGATGATGAAGCCTTATCTTGGCCGAGTTAAAGATGGTGAAGAACAATTTACAAATATTCTAAAAGAAGCCAATCAAGCATACGAAAATCAAGAAGTTTATGATTTTGGCTTTTTGGTAGCCGCTTTTAATTCTGGCAATGCTTCGCAAATAGAAGAAGCTCTAGAAAAATTCAGAAAAGACTTTGAACCTCGAAAAATACAAGATGAAAAATCTTTTAATATGAATAATCTGCTCAAAGCTTATGATATTCATATAAACACTCAACAACAATGGGCAGTCGAGAATAAAACGATATTTTGGACCCAGGTCATCGGTTATCTACAGCGTTCGTTACCTGCTTGTTATGCACAAGCTATATGCTGTACAGATTTCTTGAGTGTTATGGAGGGGACTAAACCATTAAAGCGTGAACTTAAATTCGATGGTCGCGATCCTTTTTACCATAGGAGCGGTGTGGTAACTGAGAAAGAAGGTTTGGGTTTTGATTTTGCAATATATTTTGGATTTTTGGGAGATAACCGTAGTGCTTATCCATGTAAGGGGGCACTAATTGAGTGTCAGTATGGAACGCCTGCGAACTTAGAAAAGTATGCGACACAAAAACAACAGAGGTTGGAGAGATTATATAAGAAAAACGATGATGAATTAGCTGCTTTAGCTCACTAAGTTCTTAATTGATGTCGAGTTAACTCATCTCGATTTTGTTCATTTTAAAAATGACAAAAATCCAGTTTATCATCTACCTATTTATTGGAATACTTTCCAAATCGCACAACTTCGCCTTTTGCTTCCTTTAATAAATCATTCCAGCTATTCGGAAGATGTCCTTTCGTTAGCATTTTTTTAAATACATAATAAGCATCTGACTTTTCGTTATAAGCACGCTTTGTACTTTCATCATTTACCCAAGCATATATAATAATCTTACTTTCCAGATGGTATCTAAAAAATACTCTATACTGCTGAAAAAATTTTGCTCGAAACCAATGTTTGTATTCCTTACCTAAGGTTGTCCCTTGTCGATATTCAGATAAGGTTGGATTTTTCGGAATTTTTTCAAAAATGAGCTTGATTATTGCTGCCAAACGTTTTGTAGCACTTTTTTCTTTATAAACACGAGGATTTTTTTTCCTCAGGTTTTCGACATTTATCATCAAGGCTTCAAGCTGATTTAAAAATAAAGGATGAGCTAATAAACACCATCCATGAATAATTATTTCTTTTGATTGCGACAAACTATTCATCCTCATCATCGAGCGGAGCGTCTAAATCAATTTCAACACCAGAAACCAGGTTTCGTGCGCGAGTCATTAAATCAGGACTTATAGCGTGTATATGTGAGAAATTAATTTTAATGTCATTTGCTAAAAATGCTAAAAAATCACCTATAATAGGATCGTCTTCATTAGCACGAGATATCAAAACTTTACCGTTATCTTCAACAGTATAAGTAATTTTATCTCGCTTATTCAAATGCAATAATTCTCTCACCGGCTCAGGAATAGTCGTTTGATAGCGATCAGTTAAAGTCGACGCTGCTTCGAATACCTTGCTCATGTTAAATCTCCTATAAAAGGATAAGTAGCTTATATTTATATAGTAATGCATTTGCATTACCTTTTCAAGCTGTAAGTTAATATTTCAGATTGAAAAAGGGTTAATGCGTTGAAAAAATTGATTATTTATAACACTCCAAGGCTAACGAATTTACCCCCTATAGACCCTCAAGTTGTGATTGTGTTAATGTTGTTAAGCTATTCCTTCACCATATCCACGTGCCATATCTCGAGATACCTCTTGTTGTAACGCACTGAACTTATTAGCAGAAGGTTTAAAGAATGTTGTGATTTGTTTCTGAAATTGTTGAAAACCTGTCTCTGATTTCTTTGTTGTTGCTTCGTCTTTTTTTATTTGAATAGCACGACGGGACTCATCCCAAACAGGACCTTCATTAAAAATAATATTTATATGTTCAAAAGACTGAGTGGGCACTGACTGTAAAAATGCCAAAAGTTCTTTTTTGATTCCACAATATCTTACGCAAAAGAAAGAAGATTCTTTACCATATTGATAAAAAGTGTTACCAAACTCTGAATCATAATAAGACAAATCTATTGTTAATGGATACGTAATTTTCTTTTTAATAAGAGTCTTTTCTATTTCTCGTAAAACGTAAATTGGTACCCCTGATGCATCAGGAAGAGCGGATAAACTTGGATGAACTTTAATGGTCAATCCTTCTTTTTTGTGTGTCTCTGAAGGATCTTGAGAAAGAGAAGCGATTAATGTGCGTGCATCTTCTGTCAAGAATAAACGCGCAACATCTATTATATCTTTTGTTTCTGCATGACTTTTCATAAGTATATCCTTATCCATGAAACAGCTATTTATAAACAATATCAAATAATAATGCAATTATTTCTTCATGCTTGCATCACGGCAATTTCAGGAAAATAACGCCGCGCCCTATCTTTATCAACAAACAACAACTTAAGATTCGGCCCCGCATCTTGAGTAAAATAGACTGGCACGCCTTCTGCTCTTGCTTGCCAGACACGATGCATTGCACTTATAGTTTCTGGCAAATAATAACTGACAGGAGGCCAGGCAGATAGCATCGTTGCATGCATGGCTAATGCATTGGATTCTGCTGTTTTTCCTAACAAATCAAAATCTTTTTCTTGAATAGCTTTTTTTAGGATAACCAAATCATGCGCCACTTTTTGTGGCCAGGATTTATATAGCTCACTGGTTTCTATGGTTCGCTGCATCGCTTCTCGCGAGCCAATCGTCTTTTCTTTGTCACTCACTATCATCAACCCAATACAAAGCTCAGGCCACTGCACTGATAAAGGTTCTGCATAACTATCCATGCCATCCTCACGTTCTCCAGCATGCCACTCCACAAATCCTGGCCAAATAGAACGGCATGCGCTGCCGCTGCCTAAACGCGCAAGCATAGATAATTGTTGCGATGAAAGTTGCCAAGAGAAAAATTTATCGAGTGCTAATGCCATTGCCGCAAAACCACAGGCTGATGATGCAAGACCTGCTGCGATAGGAACTGTTGAAACAATATCGACATTAAAATAAAAAGTTTTAAAAGGACGAAATAAATCTAAATAACATAACAAGCGCTGATAAAAAACACTCGTCGTCGGTACTGGTTTTCCGTTTAAGACAAAAACATCTTGTGCTATGGCTGAGACTGAAAGCGTTGTTGTTGCGCCTTTATCTGTTAAAGAAACCGATAAACTCGACGTCATAGGTAAATTTAATTCTTGATTACGTTTTCCCCAATATTTCACTAATGCAATATTGGTTGGAGCGTATGCCGTGACAGCTTTATTGGAAGGCGTATAACGCGAAAGATCACCTAAGAGTTTTTCAACAATATGGGATTTTTTCACATCTTACTCCTTCATCCGATATATTAACTGCTATTTGCTCCATATCTTTTATATGACCCAAACCCACGACACAATCACCCAAACCTGAACCTGAAATTTTCGCACCCAAGATATCCGGTGATGCATTTAGAAGATCACAAGTCGCTTGTAGTTTGGGTGTATTCACTTGTAAAGCATGCATTAAACCTTGTTGAATATTCATCATTTGACCTAAAGCCTTAAGATCATTTTTTTCAATGGCAACCATGCCTTCGGCAGCACATTCACCGATAGCTTGTAATATTTTTTTATATAAATGTTTATGTTTAATAAACACTTGATTCACATGTGCAATCGCATCCATAGTCGGAGTTTTATTTCCTGAATAAACCACCGTTAAAGGTATTCCGTCATGAATACGATCAGCAGACAATGGTTGCATACGATAAGCAACGACCCCACCCAGCGTACAAGCAGCGACATCAGTGCCAGAACCCACACCTTGAACGGACTGAACCACATTACGTGCAAGTAAAATACTTTCTAAAGGTGAATAATGGAGATCTAACCATGCGGTCAAAGCTGCGAGCGTTGCAACTGTGACGGAAGCGGAAGATGCAAAACCCACTTCGTGTGAAAATTCAGATGTAATGGAAATTTTACAACCTGACGGCATGCGTTTTTGAAATAATTTAAGCGTTGCTAAAACAAAAGTAAAAGGTTTCACGACTTCTATCGTTTGCAATGTTGTTTTATGTGAACCTAAACTTGATACGATTTCAATTTCATCTGAATCCGTAGGTTCTATGATCACTGAAATACGCTTATCAATCGCACAAACCACAGCAGGATAATCATGTAATACCGCATATTCACCTAATAACATTAAACTACCAGGCGCCTCGGCTTTATACATCAACATAAACACCTCTGACGTCCCCGCTCACTGCTAAAATGGGATAGCCATAGTTATCACACAATGATGTAAACAAAGATGCATCTTCTATCACGACCATGACAATTCCTGCAGTACTACCGCTTACAGCACCGGCTCCACAAATTTTTGCAGCACCACCCAATGCATGTATTTTCTGAATAAATCCTTGCACATGTTCAGGCACAACACCTATTTTATTAAGTAGATCATGATTAGCTGTGATCGAGGATTTAAAGCCAGTCAATGAATCGCTATGTAATGCTGAAACCATAGCTTCTGTGACATTTGCAAAATCATCGCCTATAGAAGATTGTTTAAAATGATGTGCAACTTTCGTCACACATTCACCTGTGCTCGTTTGCGGGGTACCTGTATTGACTAAATAGAGTGGCACAGTAGGCATAGATTTTGCTGAAATGATGTTATCTTTCACATAACAACAACCGCCATGCAAAGAAACATGTAAATCTAAACCACTTGATATACCATGTTGCATATTTTCAGCTTGCAAACCTAATTCATACATTTTTTTCGGGGGAACGACCACCCCCGCATGATTTGCCATGGCATGCATCACGCTTAAAATAGTGGCAGCAGATGATCCCATACCGCATCCCATAGGAATGGTAGAAGTCAGGTGAATGTGCATACCTTGAGATAACTTAATATTTAACATTTCCAAACATAAACCCAAAGCAAACTGCGCCAATTCAAATGGTTTTTGTAACACTTCACGAATAGTAAAACGACCTTGCTTAAAGCTACTATATTTATTTTTAATCGTATTTATCAATGTATCCAAAGCATCCGGAGTGATATTGCATTGATAAGATAAATCAGCAAAATCTAAAGAAATAAGTGGAGAACCATGATCGAGTACGTGAGCACAGACATAACGATTCACAGCCATGGCGAGGGCTGGTTTACCATAAACCACGGCATGCTCACCAGAAAGAATCAATTTACCAGGCGCGAACACTTTCATTAGGTTTTTTCATACATACGTTGATGATCACGGATGGCTGCAAGTCTAAACATTCCACTTTGATGTAATGGAATGTCGCATATACTGCCATCTTTAGGATAATTAAATGAAAAAAATGTTTCGTAATCTGCAAACGATAACAGCTTTCTATTGGCTAACATATCTTTGTGCTGTTTGGTATTTAATACATTTTTATAACCCGCTTGCACCACACCACTAAAATACTCCGCAACACAGCCTGATCCATAACTGTAAAATCCTATGCGTTGATCTTGCATATCTTCTGTGGTCAGATCAAGCAAAGATGTTAAACCCACGTAAAGTGAAGCACTATAACTATTTCCTATGTTTCGACCGTAGACTAAAGCATTACCTATCGCTTGTTGTAAATGTGTTTCCGATAATTTTGGTTGGCCTGAAATTTTTGCTAAATATTGATGTGCTGTTTCAACCAGTCTTGGAACTGGCATATGATAACAGTAATAAGCATGATCGCTAAATTGTCTTTCTGAAATTGCCGTATATTGAAGCCATGCTTTTTCTAACATTTGCAGATACAACTTACTCGAATATTTGCCTTCTACAAAAGCTGTATCAGAATAATTAGGCCGCCAGAAATCCATGACGTTAGAGGTAGCTACGCCATATTCTGTATCAAATGCAATAATACGAGGGTTGACAGATAATACCATGGCAACCGCGCCCGCTCCTTGCGAAGACTCGCCCGTTGTACCCAAACCATATCGAGCAATATCGGATGCAATAAGTAATGCTTTTTTATCGGGATGTTGCCGCAAAAAAGGTAATGCAAGTTGTAAAGCCATCGTCGCACTATAACAAGCTTGTTTTAATTCAACAACACGGCAGCGTTCTGGTAGGTTTAATAAATCATGGACATAAAGACCCGCGGCTTTTGACTGATCTATACCTGATTCGGTTGCAAACAAAAGTAATTCAATGGATGATTTATCGATATCTCGCAAAGCACCTATGGCAGCATTTGCAGCCATCGTCACCACATCTTCATCCGGTGGCGGCACTGCCATATGGTGTTGACCTAAACTTTCGCTATATTTATCTGCTTTAACACCACGTGCTTTTGCAAGCTCTTCTAATGACAACACATAATGTGATGAATAACATGATATCGTATCAATTCCCACTTTAAGCACGGTATTAACCCTCAGTTTTTTTATGACGTTCTAGTTTCACATGACTTTTCATGAGTTCGCCCTGATTGGTTTGCGCAGCTAATAGTGATAATTCACCGCATAATACCGTACAAGCAGCAATGATCGCGAGTCTTCTTGCATTTTCGCCCGGAGCACGTTCTTCAAGACAACCTAATAAACGTAAATTTTCTTGCACAAAATCCAGGTTTTTTCCTGTACCTACCGTCCCCACGATCACATTAGGAAGCGTAACTGTAAAATACAAATCATCATTTCGTACTTCAGCATGAACCAAGCCTTGTGAACCCTCAATAATATTAGCAGCATCTTGCCCTGTTGCTAAATAAAATCCCATCAACATATTCGCAAAATGTGCATTCGCAGTACGTACACTGCCCGCCAAAATATTACCTATTAAATTTTTCTTAATATTTAACTGTACAATTTTATCAGGAGTTGATTTTAAAAGCCTTTTACATATGTCTTTAGAAAGCGTCACTTCTGTAATGACATATTTTCCTCGGCCTAGTATACCATTAACCGCAGAATTTTTTTTATCGCAGCAGTAATTTCCTGATATGGATACATAACGCAGCGTTTTAAAGCGTAGCAATATCCACTCCAGCAAACGATCGGTTGCGAGGGTTGCCATATTATGGCCTGCAGCGTCTGCGGTATTGTATTCAAAACGCAAATAAATCAAATTTCCAACCACTTGACTATGTATATCAAGAAGGCGCGCGAAACGGCTTGTTTCTGCAATAATCGTTTGCATCACTTCTTTATGCTGCAATATATTAATGAGTGCTTCATGGGCATCAATAATACTGTCGGTTTCCAAAACCACTGATCGAGTCATGCGCTCGTCTATAACAATCGCTCGAATACCCCCTGCATGCGTGCAAGCTTTAGCTCCTCTGTGCGTCGAAGGCCATAACGGTGTTTCATAGGTGGCAAGAGGCACAATCACCTCCGCATCGACTTCAGGACCTATAATTTTAACAGGCCCTATGAAACGCATAGGGATGGTCGCGACTTGTTCGTTCGTCTGCCAGCGCATAAGCACTTATTTCCAGTTGTAATATGTGGTATAAAGAGCGTCATTTTACTGGAAAACGATTCATGGCAGCAATAGAACAAGTGATTTTGGTTGATGAATTTGACCGTCCACGAGGTACAGCCGAAAAACTGCAAGCTCACCGCGAGGGCTTGTGTCACCGTGCATTTTCTGTGTTTTTATATAGAAAAAATCATATTATTGAAATACTTATACAACAACGAGCAAACGAAAAATACCATTCTCCTAACCTTTGGACTAATACTTGCTGTTCCCACCCGCGCCCTGGAGAAGATACCATAGCTGCAGCAGAACGACGTTTATTTGAAGAGCTGGGCGTAAATATACCATTAAAAACCATAGGACGTTTCCATTATATCGCTCATTTTGACAATGGTTTGATAGAAAATGAGGTCGATCATGTGATGATAGGTGAGCTCACTGACGGAAAAATTGATCCTAATCCCACCGAAGTCCAAGATACACGTTGGATCAGCATACCTGATTTACAACAAGAACTTGCGCTACACCCTGAAAAATTTACGCCATGGTTGAGAAGCGTATTAGACATTGTGGCCAAACAAATAGCATTTTAAGACCTATGTCTGGATCTCCCAAGTCGTTGCGCTTTTTCCTCTTCCTGAACTTCTATCTCTGAAACAGCACCCTCTGGAGTACGGTTTGCAAATAGTGTCATAGAAGGTCTCGTCATAGCAATATGAGTTTGAGAACTTGATTTTGCTTCTGGCATGCTCTCATCTTCTTCTCGATGCACTCGTTCATACAACCCTTCTCCATAGCATGGATGTAAGATATGCATATTCTCTTGTGGAATATTTTTTTTTATAAATAATGTTGATAATGCATCCTTCACATACGCTAAATTTGCTCCAATACGGGTAGAATCTGTTTTTATTTCATTGTCAATCAAGTAGCCATAATCAAGATTTATCACACCATCATGTTGACCTTCTCTAAAAAGTATACAAGCACCATGATTTGCGTTATTTGTAGTTGTCTCTTTAAGTTCATGCCTGATTTTAGCATGAGCGTCTTCCTGAGAAAAAATCTCTCCTGTGACAGAATTGACTCTGGAATGTATCACTAACTGAAATTTTTCTTCTCTTGTTAAACTCACATTTTTCTCCTCGTTTGTAGTTTCATAGCGGCATGTAATAATATTTTTTTAAACCGCTATAAATATATCTAGGCATTTAATGTTATCGATGAAGCATATACAGGAAATTGTTGGCACAAGGTTTTCACTTTTTCACGAACTTGTAAAATAATTTTTTCATCTTGCATATGATCTAATACATCACACACCCAAGCTGCCAGTATTTCGCATTCTTTTTCTTTAAATCCACGCGTCGTTACAGCAGGTGTTCCAAGACGAAGACCGCTTGTCACAAAAGGTGATTGAGTATCGCCTGGAACCGCATTTTTATTCACGGTAATATTAGCGCGGCCTAAAGCAGCGTCTGCATCTTTACCGGTGATATGCTTATCCATTAAATCAATTAAAAACAAATGATTATCAGTCCCGCCGCTTACAATTTTATAGCCGCGTTGCATGATAATGTTAGTCATGGCACGTGCATTTTTGACAATTTGTTCTTGATACACTTTAAATGCGGGCTTCATTGCTTCCATAAAGCTCACCGCTTTTGCAGCAATCACATGCATTAATGGACCGCCTTGAGCTCCAGGAAATACTGCAGAATTTAACTTTTTTTCAATTTCTGGATTGGCTTTTGCAAGAATAATCCCACCACGTGGACCGCGTAATGTTTTATGTGTGGTTGATGTAGTAATATCCGCAATATTCACGGGTGACGGATAAACACCTGCCGCAACTAATCCAGACACATGTGCAATATCAGACATCATATATGCGCCCACACTGTCTGCAATTTCACGCATATGCTGCCAATCTACCACACGTGAATAAGCTGAAAATCCTGTGACTAATAATTTAGGTTTATGTTTTTTTGCAAGCTCTGCCACTTGATCATAATCAATCAGTGCAGTCTTAGGATCAACGCCATATGAGTAAAATTGATATAATTTACCTGAAAAATTGACAGGTGAACCGTGTGTCAAATGACCGCCTTCAGCCAGACTCATTCCTAACACCACATCACCTGGATTAATGAGCGCTGCATAAGCCGCAACATTCGCCTGTGAACCTGAATGTGGTTGTACGTTTGCATAATCAGCACCGAATAATTGCTTTACTCTATCTATCGCAAGTTGCTCTACAACATCAACGTACTCACAGCCGCCATAATATCGTTTTCCTGGATATCCTTCGGCATATTTATTGGTAAGCACTGAACCCTGAGCTTCTAATACAGCAGGACTTACATAATTTTCTGATGCGATAAGTTCAATATGTTCTTCTTGTCGTTTTTTTTCATTTTCTAATGCTTGCCAAATACTTGGATCTGCATCATGCAAAGAAATAGGTTTAAACATGGGTATATTCCTTCAGAATAGAATGTTCTAAAATCGATTGCGCTTGTGTGTCACGATAATTTTTTATGGCTTTACGAAATTCTGGAAATTTTATCGCTAACATACTTGCTGCAAATAAAGCCGCATTGACAGCCCCTGCTTTGCCTATGGCCATGGTTGCTACAGGTATGCCGCCTGGCATTTGAACAATAGAAAATAATGAATCCATGCCGTTCAAAGACTGCGTTTGGATAGGCACACCAATCACAGGCAATAGCGTTTTTGCTGCAACCACACCTGGCAAATGTGCAGCACCGCCTGCAGCAGCGATAATCACTTCAGTCCCGCGTTTTTCAGAACCTGCAATATATTCAAACAAAGCATCTGGTGTACGATGGGCAGATAATGCACGTGCTTCATTAGAAATTCCCAAATTATCTAATAAGTTACCAGCATGTTCCATGATAGGCCAATCGGATTTGGAGCCCATTATTATACTTACTAAAACTGCGGTCATTTCATGTCTCCTCTCTTTGATTTTCACTGGCAGGTATTATGGCACTCTGGTACACAAATATAAATACAAAGGATGACTTTCAAAGTGCTATATGATAAAAACCCAAAAGATGGAATGATCAATAAATAATCATTTAATGCTTAAAACATCTCACCCCAGTAAACACCATCGCAATCCCATGCTCATTACACGCTGCA
>JABDBK010000010.1:0-14057 GCA_013288655.1 Gammaproteobacteria bacterium
TCTTTCTTTTTTAAAACTTCAGGGATTGCAGCTAATTGAATCGGAGTCGGAGTTTTGTATCCGCAAGCATGAAGAGCTTTAGAAATTTCGGAGCTTAAATTTAATTCTGAAAATAACATTTTCATTTTTCCTCTATAAAAATACAATGCAAGCCAACAGGCTTTTTTTGCATTTTGCAAAAAATGAAAACCAAGGTTAGCTGGCGCTAAAAATCATCGCCAACGTAAACCTTATGAATATCAGGTAGCAGCCTCGCTTCAAATTTATAATAATTGTTGGAGGTTGTAATGCATTGGAAATGACACATCTACAATAGTTGTAGTGCGCCTATGATCGCTGTTTATACAGGAAATAGCAAGCGGGATTTAGCATAAAATGATGAAAATCCATTGTGCATGGATAATAAACAATGCTAATCTATGCGACTTATGTGGCATTTTTCGCCGTACTTTAATAATATAAACAAGATGTTAGAGGTATAAATGCAAACAACTTCATCCATACAAAACATTACACAAAGCAGCAATCCTCATGAACTTCGCCGCTGTTTATCCGCCCTTGATCTTACCTTATTAGGGATAGGCGCTATCATTGGCGCTGGAATCTTTGTCATTACAGGCATTGCTGCTGCAACACAGGCAGGCCCTGGTATCGTTTTATCCTATGTTCTAGCTGGGGTTGCATGCATATTTTGTGCATTTTCGTATGCGGAATTAGCTTCTAGTGTAGGTGGTTGCGGTAGTGCTTACGGTTATGCTTATGCTGCAGGCATTGGTCGTTTTGCAGCCTGGCTTATTGGCTGGAACTTACTGATGGAGTATGGCATGAATGCCGTTATTATCTCTATTGGCTGGTCGGGTTATGTCGATCATTTTTTATCTGCCATTGGAATAGTCTTGCCAAGATCCTTAGTCACTGATCCTTTTCATAGTGGTATCGTCAATCTACCCGCCATCGTTATCCTTATTGCACTCGCATCTCTTCTATCGGTGGGTACCAAACGAAGCGCGTTATTTAATAATATCATTGTCTATATCAAATTAGCCGTTATTGTCTTATTTATTAGTGTTGGCATGACTCATGTTAACACGGATAATTGGCATCCATTTCTACCTTTCGGTGTACAAGGTATCGTTAATGGTGCTGGATTGATTTTCTTTGCCTTTATAGGTTTTGATGCAGTTTCTACGGCGGGTGATGAAGCAAAAAATCCTAAACGTGATTTACCTATTGGGATCCTGGCTTCCTTATTAGTATGTACTATTGTATATGTGATCGTTGCTGGCATTTTAACGGGTCTTATGTACTATCCAACCCTAAATATTAGCTCGCCCGTTGCCACTGCATTAATCAATCACGGTCATCATTTTACTGCTGAAATTGTTGCGATCGGTGCAATTGCAGGTTTAACTACCGCAACCCTTGCTTTCTATTATGGATTCACCCGCGTTTATCTCGCGATGTCACGCGATGGTTTTTTACCTGAGTCAGCCGCAAAACTTCATATGAAAAGTGGAACGCCTAGACGTCTTATCTGGTCAACCGCCATAGTTATGTCGATTTGTGCCGGATTTTTACCGATTATTCAAATCGCAAATCTTGTAAACATTGGCACTCTTGCTATTTTTATTGCAGTTTGTATCAGTGTTATCGTGTTGCGCGTCACCAAACCTAATATGCCAAGACCTTTTAAAGCACCATGGAGTCCTTATTTTCCTATGATAGGTATAGCATTATGTCTATATTTAATGATAACTTTGCCAGCGGTGACATGGCTTAGCTTCGTGCTTTGGACTGCGGCTGGAATCATTATTTATTATGCTTATAGCAAGGCTAGTAATCTTCGTAAGACTGAACAAGCTTAAAAATATCTCAACATTGGGTAGTTACGACGCAACATGCGCGCGTCGTACTCCCTACTTCAATAACTTTCTCATGATAGTTGCATTTTTCCTGAAAACTGCATAGAATGTAAACATTGCATAAAAGATAAATTAAATATAAAACAAAACGAGGCGTTTATGGGTAACGATAAACTATCTCAACGTGGGAAATCTATACCTGAAAAATCTCCGCGACCATTTCCATACAAGATGTCAGAGGAAAAACCAGAGGTAGTATATGCCGGTTGCGTAACACTAAGTCATTTATATAGTCCAATTCCTATAGATTTAAATAATACACTTTATCAACCTGTATTTACCATGCCGTCGCAGGCATTAAGAGGGATCACTGTTGGTTGGAATTATTCAGATGCACTTGATGCATTTATTGCTGCGTATGAGCTTCTCAAAAAAGATACTTATCACAAAAAACGCAATAAAGTAAAAGCGGCTTTGAATATTTTGTCTGGCACTCAATTGCTGATATTTTCAGATAATTATGGATTAACAAATTTTGGCAGCGCTGCATTAGCTGGTGCTACTGCTTTAGCAAGTCCTGCATTTGCATTTGCCATGTTATGCGATTTAATAAATCTATCTATTGATTTATTTTATGCGGCAAGAAAAACAGAATTTGAAGGATGGTTAGAAGAAAAATTATTGAAGTTGCGTTACTTAGAAGAACAAAATAACCATCAAAAAGTTGATGAGTTAAATAATTTAATTGCTCTACGCTGTCGTGTCTATTCTCATGAAGATGAAAATAGAAAAAATGCTATAAAAACTATTTTTGAACGTCATAGATTTAATATACCACCACAGCTATTCGAAATACCAAGCGATGATGACAAATTTCAAAACTCTCGAATCCAAAATAAACTCGATGATAAATTCTATAAAAGCCTAAAAGACTGGACGGTTAAATTTATTAGTTTTTCCGGCATGACGCTTTTAGCCGTATCTTCTTTTGTGGCATGTCCACCCTTGGTTATCATAGGAACTGTTCTTGTTACTGCGGTATCTATTTATTATGTTCAGAAGCATTTTAGGAAATTGATTCCGGAAACAAAACCTGATGAAAAACAAGTAAGCGTTGCTGAGCAGGGTATCTTTAAAACACAGCCGCAAAAAAGCCAAACATTCTGTTTTAGAAATCTGAAAACACTAAGGGTATAAAAGCGCGTCTAATCCACCTTTCTTATTTTTCTCACCTGCAACACGCCTTTAATATCAGAAATATTTTTCATTAAATCATCATCCACATCCGCACTGACATCTATCAATGTATAGGCAATATCATCACGTGATTTATTCATAAGACTCACGATATTTAATTTAGCGGCCGCTAATTTCGATGAAATTTGTGCAACCATATTAGGAATATTGACATTTGAAATCGCTAAACGTATGGCATCTGGATTAGCAGCCATGTCAATAGAAGGAAAATTTACCGAATTCGATATCGTTCCAGCCTCAAGAAAATCACGCATTTGTTTAACAATCATAACCGCACAATTTTCTTCAGCTTCTTTAGTGGACGCTCCCAGATGGGGAAGACTGATCACATTGGGATGCTGGTTTAAATCAGCGCAGGGAAAATCATTGACATACACAGAAACTTTTTTCTGATTAAGGGCTTCTAATAGTGCATCTTTATCAATCAATCCATCACGTGCAAAATTTAATAACACAACACCATCTTTCATCAATTGCAAACGAGATGCATCCACCATATTTTTCGTATCATTCGTCAAAGGCACATGAAAACTTATAAAATCCGATTCCATCAATAAATCATCTAGGTTATGCGCTTGTTTGACTTCGGACGACAACTCCCACGCACGATTTACCGTAATCGTAGGATCAAAACCCACGACATTCATGCCTAGCTTCAGCGCAGCATTAGCAACTTTGACCCCTACATTCCCAAGACCAATAATTCCTAATGTTTTGCCTAATAATTCAGAACCTACAAATTGTTTTTTATTTTTTTCGACAAGCCTATCGATTTCTGCTGAAGTGCCTTTTAATTGACGCACATAATCCCAGGATTGACAAATATTTCGACTCGCGAGTAACATACCTGCGATAACAAGTTCTCTTACCGCATTGGCATTCGCACCTGGTGTATTTAATACGGGAATTCCACGCTCTGTAAAAATTTTAATGGGCAGATTATTGACACCCGCACCAGCTCTACCTACCACTTTTACTGAAGATGGCATTTCCATTGCGTGCATATCTTGTGAACGCACTAAAATACCATCAGGGTTCTGTATTTCCGATGCTACTTCATAAAGTTCTCGTGGAAGTTGATTCAATCCTTGAGAAGATATATTATTTAGCGTTAAAATTTTAAACATTTTAAATCATCCTTTATCGATTGGAATAACATATGCTCATACCATCCTGGCAATTAACTGACCCAATCAATGCAATTATTTTCGATTGCGATGGCACACTAAGCAAAATAGAAGGAATCGACGAACTAGCAACAAGTCATAATACTAGCCATATTGTACAGGAGCTCACGCAAGAAGCAATGGGCAAAACGGGCATGAACGTTGGAATTTATAATAGACGACTTGAATTAGTTAATCCTACTCAAGAAAGAATCCTGGCATTAGGTGAAAATTATATAAAAAACCATAGTCCCGATGCTAAAGAAGTTGTCGAAATTTTAAAAACCTTAAATAAACCTGTCTATATCATTTCAGCCGGTATTTTCCAGGCAGTCGCAAGATTTGCAAAATGGCTTGGTATCGATGAAAAAAATGTTTATGCGGTTAATCTATCCTTCGATAACAAAGGAAATTATTCAGGATTTGATGAAGCATCTCCACTCGTCACGCGAAATGGAAAACAAATTTTTGTGAACAGGTTAAGTCAACATTTCCCTCGATTAGGATATATAGGAGATGGCTTAAATGATTATGAAGTATACCATCTTGTCACACGTTTTATTGGTTACGGCGGCGCGTATTTTAGACAAAACATTGCGGAACTTTGTGAATTCTATATTAAAAATGCTTCACTGGCAGCTACACTTCCTCTACTTTTGACTCAAGATGAATATCACCAACTTAACCCTGCTCACCAATCGCTTTATAACAAAGGCTTGGCGGATATAATTAGGTGACAACATATGAAACCGTCAATAATGCATTAATCCCCGGCGCAGGATAAAATGATTCGGTTCCGTTATAAATGTTAAATACAGAATAAAAATAATAATATTTATTCGTGATATTATTCACACGAAAGGATGCTATGAGTGACTTATATTCATACTTCACATTCATATTATAAAAAGTATAACCGCCTAGCGCGCCCACGATATTTGCATCATCGTTTGCGGCAAATTGATTTCCCATATAAATGGCTTCGGTAAATAGAGTCCAACGCTCTGATAGCTGATAATTGAGATTTGCCTGAAAATTACTTTCAGCCACGAGTGGGATACGATTACCTGCGTTAGGTCCACTCTGAAAACGTGCATTAATTAAATGATACTGACCACCTAAACTTATTTTTTCAGTGATAGAAATTTTTTCTGAAATGGAAAATCCTTTTCGCACCGTAGGATCAAAATTCCGATTTGTTCCAAAAGGATCTTGTGGGGTTTGATTAGGATCAAAGGTAATTTCGTCCTTCAGATTTAATTGATAGAGTGAAAATCGGGTCATGGTATTGTACCCATGATATGCTAATCCCGCCTCATATGAAACGCCTTGTTGTGTTTTTAATCCATTGACAACGGGTGATGCTGAAGCGTTTTCATCTGCTTTCGGAAATCGAAAACTTCCAGCACGACGCAAATAGGCACTGACATACTCAGAAAGTATAGACTTTAATTCAATAGTACTCACCATAGCACTATTGATGGTGCTTGAATCATCCAAAGATACGAGTTGACTGTTTTGTCTCGCAGCACGTGCACCAAATTCTAAAGAAAGTTTCTTATAAATAGGCATATTAACTAAAGCAAAAATTCCATATTTTATAAGTTTATCATCCGTTAAACCAAAATCTGTCGTTAAACGATAGCTATCATTTTCTATGTCTAATCCTGTTGTCACCAGAGTTTCGCCCATTGTTCCTTTGATTTGCGGTTTTAGATAATTGATAAAACGATCTTGATTGAACCCTGATGTCAGCACACCGTTACCATCCATAGAACGTCTTACCATGTCCATATCAAGGTTCCAATTCTGACTTAGTTCTTGTTTATAATGGATATGATAAAATCCATTAAAATCTTTAAAATAGTCGGTATCATTATTAGCTTGTCTTCTATTTTCTCGCACTTGCTCTGAGGTGAGTGCTCCTGGAAACTGCATATTTTCATTTGCAATTTTATAATCAAATATGACAGATCCAGTCTGATAAGCATAATTCAATGTTCCCGATAAAAGATTTTGGGCATAATCGTTATGGTCTCTATAATTATCGGTTTGGTTCCGTAATACATTGATGGAATAATTAATCTTATTAATAAATTTACTCAATGCAGCATGACAACGTACTTGATGATAACTACCTATTGAGCATCCTATAGCAGCATTATCTTTAATCAATTGCTTGGTCATGATATTTATCGTGCCGCCCACCGCTTGATCGCCGTAAAGTACGCTCTCACTACCTGCAAAAACCTCCACATACTCAATTTGCTGAATAGGAATACTGTTCAAATCAGGAGGAGCTAAATCGGGATTGGTGAGGGGTATACCATTCACCATAAACAACGTATTACTACTCGCATTTCCACCAAAGCCACGCATACTCAACAAGACCTGACTTCCATTCCCTGAAGTATCTTGTAACTGAACACCGCCTAAGGTTTGCAGAGCTTCTTGAAGTGATGTAGCGCCTATGGAAGTGATATCTTCTTTATTGATAATATTTTTCTTAGAAGTAAGTTGATTCTTTTGCTTTTTTATGACAATTTCAGGCACCCTGGTTGACGCGAACAATAATGGTCCATAACTTAGGGTTGCTATTATGTAAAAGAAAAAAATTATTTTTTTAATATCGGCATCACACAGCTTAATTCGGACTAACATGTCACTCCGAATTGTATACTAGCTTACATTAATGAACAAGCTGGTGTGGAAATTTCAGTTGGCTCAATTTCCATTTTTACAACTTCATTGTTTGCCTTCTTATCATCTACCAGGTTTGAATGTATTAAGCTGTGTTGTTTATCCCTTGACAGAGATATCAATAATTCGCTTAGTCTTGCTTGAACATCATACATGCTTGGTCTTTGTTCCGGTTCTATATTCAAACAATCCGCTATAATACCTGTAAGATCTTCCTGCCAATACTTAGCAAAATGATCTATCATTTCATTAAGTTTTTGTATTCTTTTTTCAACGTTGGCACGATCTCTTATATCAGTACAAATTGCAATATAACTGGAAAAAGCTTCCTGACTAACGCATAACTCAAGCAAAACTACACCAAAGCTAAATACATCTGCTGCAGATAACAATATTTCAATTTCTTCAATCCATGCATACTCAGGAGCTAAATATTCAAGAGTTCCGTATATATTTATAGGTTCTTTCGAATCGAGATTGCTTGATAAATCAAAATCACATAGTTTAGCGCGTAAATTTTTTGTAATAAGTATATTAGCTGTTTTAATATCTCTATGTGCCACACCTATTTCTAACAACCTTATTATTCCTAAAGCAACATCGTTTGCAATAGAAATGCGCTGTCTTAAAGTTAATCGTTCGTTCATATAGAGATCCAAAGCACCATTTTTCACATATTCCATCACTATGCATGGCGGCTCCAGAGAATAGCCAAAAGGTTTTACGATATACCGTGAAGGAAAGCTTGCACGAAGAACATTCCACTCTTTCAACATTTTTTTTGAGGCTAAACAAGGATCATCAGGATCTATTCTATATTCTTTAATCACGACTTGTTGATGTTTATAACTACCCAAAAAAGCTATGGATGCACTACCATCACCTAATTGTCGTTTAATCTTAATGTCATCATATGCAATCTCACCTAATGCGAGTTTGCCGGTTCGCTTACTTTCTTGTTGAAGTCGCGATTGAATAGTTAAAGTCGAATGATTAGGATTCCATTCCTTCATTGCTAACATCCATTAAGTATGAGAAAGGACTCCAGCCCTTCTCACAAAATTTCTTCAATATTAAAGCGATTACGGTGATTTTTTTTGAAATGCTTCTGCACGTTTCCTAAGTTGGGACTTGGTTAAGTCTTCAACATGAGTGGCAATATACCATTGATGGCCAAATGGATCTTCGACTCCGCCGCTACGATCACCATAAAACTGATTTTCGACAGCTCGAATAAGTTTAGCACCTGCACCTACTGCACGCTTAACGACAGCGTCTACGTCTTTAACGTATAGACAAATGCTAACGGGTGAACCACCGAATTCTTTTGGACTAGAGATTTTCATATCAGGACAACCATCGCTTAACATAATCTTGGAAGTACCAATCGTTAATTCAGCATGGCCGAGTTTTCCATCATGCGCCATACAAATACCGGCTTTTGCACCAAATGCTTTTTTATAAAATTCAATAGCCTGCATACCGCCATTAACAATGAGATACGGCGTAACGGTATGATAGCCTTTAGGAATAGGAGACACTTTTTTAGCTTTTAGTTTAACAGATTTTTTACCTGTAACTTTTTTCAATTTGGATGATTTTTTTTTCTTAAGCTTCTTTACCATGATTCACTCCTTAATATATAAATAAATCTATTGTGCTTGATCATTAATCGTTTTTTTCAATGATGCTGCTGGTTTAAAACTGGCAACAATGGCTTTTGGAATAATCATTTCTTCTCCTGAGGATGGATTACGACCTTTTCGTTCAGCGCGTACTTTTGTTGAAAATCCACCAAACCCCGCAATCATCACTTTTTCTTGCTTTTTCATGAGCTCCGTGATGGTTTCAAATGTTGCGCTAAAAGCATTTTCTGCTTGCGCTTTGGTGAGACCTGCTTTTTCAGCAATCATTGCTATTAACTCTAGTTTAGTCATATGATAACTCCATTAAATTAAAAAATAATTTTATCAAAAACAAGTTTGTGTTCATAATGAAATTTCAGGCGTCATTATTTTTCCATAAACAATGCACATCACTAATATAAGCTTGATTAAAACCTGCAGCACAATAACATAAATAATAACGCCACATACGAATAAACTGTTCTGAATATCCTAATGATTTTATTAAATCACTATTTTTATTAAAGCATGCAAGCCAATCTAGCAATGTTCTTACATAATGCTTGCCTATATCATTGAGATACATCAATTGAAAATGGGTATTTTGTGAAACCGATTGATGAATAACTTGTATAGATGGCAAACATCCACCGGGGAAAATATATTTCTTAATAAAATCTATATTGTTTTTTGCCTGTTCATAAGATTGATCATTAATAACAATAGCCTGTAGCAAAATTAAACCGCCGCTTTTAAGCAATTGACTGCATTGTTTAAAATAGGCATCGAAGTACTTATAGCCCACAGCTTCGATCATTTCTATCGATACAATCTTGTCATAACACCCTGTTAAATCTCGGTAGTCCTTATTTAACAAGGTAATTTGATTTTCTAAACCTAATTCTGCTATTTTGTTTTTAACATAGATATATTGTTTATCAGAAACAGTAGTGGTAGTGACTTTACAGCCATAATGTTTGGCAGCATAAAAGGCCATCCCTCCCCAACCTGCTCCTATTTCTAGTAAATGATCGTTATGATTAAGCTTTAATAGTTCACATATGATTTTTAATTTATTAAGTGAAGCCTGATATAAATTATCCGTATCTTTTTCATAAACAGCTGAAGAATAAAGCATAGTATCATCAAGAAAACTTTTAAAAAAATCATTACCTAAGTCGTAATGGGCTAAAATATTTTTTTTCGCGTTAAATTTATCATTTTTACTGAAATAATGCATTGTATTGGTAATAAAATTATTTAACCTTGAAATACCTTTATCAAAATCGCCTAAAGCACTTTTATTTTTTATCATCATCTCAAGTAATTTTTCCAGATCATTAGTATCCCAATAACCATTTATATAGCTTTCAGCAGCACCATTACTACCACCGATAAGCATTTCTTTATAGAATTTTTTGTCATGCACTGTGACAGTGACATGATAATCAAATAATGAATTTTTTGCATGAAAATCATAGGTATTCATGCCATCTATGATAGTAATATGTCCATATTGTAATTTGCGTAATAATTTAAAAATATATTTTTGAAATAACCCAGGCATAGCGTTTTTTTCCATGTCCAGTTCTAACATGACAAGCATCCCTTCTTATCTAGATGATCAAATGGACTTAACGTTCTACTTTATTCGATTAGAGTTTAAAACCTGTTCGGGCACTACCTTTACATCCCATATCATTCCCATCTTTTTGAAAAGCAGAAGAATATAATAAGTTATATCAATTTGCCAAAAATGAAACCCTTGTCTTGCAGAAGCTGGATAATAGTGGTGATTATTATGCCAACCTTCACCAAACGTGAGCAGTGCAAGCAACCAATTATTGCGGCTATTATCTTTCGTTTTATAACTTCTCTTACCAAATTTATGTGCTATGGAATTAATACAAACCGTAATATGAAATAACATAATGGTTGAAATACTAAATCCCCAAACTAGCATCTGCCAGCCGTTTGTACCTAAGGATGGTGCGAAATACTCTAGGGCCGCGCCAAACGCATACATACACACGCCAAGTAATGTCGGAATAAGTATGTCAAAGCGATCCAGAAAAACCAGCTCTGGATATTTAGACAAATCACTTATGTTTTTTGAATCATAAAAATAGTTTTGTTTAGACAAAAACCACCCCATATGGCTCCACCAAAAGCCATGATGAAGGGGAGAATGGACATCTTCATGTTCATCTGCCGCAGCATGATGGCGACGATGATGGGCTGCCCACCACAAAGGTCCTCTTTGCACTGCACTCGCACCAAAAATAGCAAAAACAAATTGCCAAAAACGGTTTGTTTTATAGGCCCGATGTGAAAAATAGCGATGATAAAATGCTGTTAAGGAAAAAACACGGACATAACACACAATAAGTGCTGTGATAAGCGCAATCCAACTAAATCCTACGATAAAGGCAAATAGGCAGGATAAATTAATTAAAATAAATGGAATAGCTCTAACCCAATCAATTCTGTTTTCAACCGTGTTAATATTGTGGTTGCTCATACTATTATTCGCAAACCACCGTAATATGGAATGATGCCATTTTTTCATTAAAATTTGATATCCTTTGATGATGATAATCGTTAGGTCTTTACATTCGGAATAATACCTCAAACCAGGTAAAGTGCATATCAGAATTTATGTGTAAGGATAATTTCCTATCATTTTAATAATACCTGAGAAATCCATTTCAGCATGGCCTTGATTCACAAACATGGAGTAAAGTTCGGTAGCAGCGCTGCCCAATGGGATTGATGCATGTGCAATTTCAGCGGCATTTAGCCCTAACAAAAGGTCTTTTAACATCATTTTTGCCATAAATCCTGCTTCATAATTGTGATTTGAAGGGGCATTATCAATAATCCCAGGGAAAGGACAATATTTAGACATCGACCAACACTGAGAAGAGGCATTGCTCGCAATATCAAAAAACTTTTTAGGATCCAGACCCAATTTATCTGCTAAGGAAAAACCCTCGCTCACCGCTATCATGGATATACCAAGAATGAGGTTATTACAAATTTTAGCAGCTTGACCTAAGCCTGCGGCACCGGCATGTACGATTTTTGAACCCATTTTTTCTAATAGACTTTTGGCTCGTAAAAATGCTTGCTCCTCTCCACCCACCATGAAAGTCAATGTCGCTGATTCTGCACCTGTTACACCGCCTGATACAGGGGCGTCTACCATCACTATACCTGCGGCTTTGGCCGCTTGATGTAATTGACGTGCGGCAGACACGTCGATGGAAGAACAATCGATATAGAGTGCATTTTTCTTTGCCTTAGCAAATAAACCATGAGCACGCAAACACATATCACTCACTTGCTGGCCTGTTTGCAACATAGTGATGATCACATCAGCGTCTTCTACACCTTCTAAATCTGCGGTAAGTGCAACTGCGCCTTGGTCGATCATGGCCTGCATGACTTGAGGCACAATATCGTAGACCATTAATTTATAGCTGGCTTTTAATAGTTGGTGCGCCATGGGGTTACCCATATGGCCAAGTCCTATAAAACAAATTTTTTCCATATATTGCTCTCTAATGGGTAGGCATAATGAATTCTGAACTTTTTGTGTTTTTAAGCCAGCGCTGAGTAACCGTTTTTAGTTTTGTAAAAAATTGTATGCTTTCAGGACCATGCATCGTAATATCGCCAAACATAGAACGCTTCCATCCACCAAAACTATGGTAAGCCACGGGAACAGGGATAGGAATATTGATACCTACCATGCCCACTTGAACACGTGTTGCAAACGTCCTTGCGGTATTACCATCCCGTGTATAAATAGCAGTTCCATTACCAAATTCATGCTCATTCACCATGTTTAATGCCGTTTCAAAATCCGGAACACGTACCAGTGATAAAACAGGACCAAAAATTTCTTCTTGATAAATACGCATCGCAGGCTTTACATGATCAAATAAACAAGCACCCATAAAAAACCCTTGCTGCATCTTAAAGTCTCGTCCATCGATCACTAAATCAGCGCCTTCTTTAACACCCAAATCAACGTAAGACTTTACCTTGTCCCAATGTACTTGCGTAATAAGCGGGCCCATTTCTACGCCTGATTGATCACCGGGCCCTATTTTCAATGTCTGAACACGATGTTTTATTTTATTGACCAAAGCATCAGCGAGTTGATCACCTACTGCGATGACAACTGAAATTGCCATACAACGCTCGCCTGCTGATCCATAAGCAGCACCTACAATGGCATCCACAGCTTGATCAATATCTGCATCAGGCATCACGATGCAATGATTTTTTGCCCCTGCAAAGGCTTGCACGCGTTTGCCATGCGCGGTTCCTGTTTTATAAACATATTCTGCAATCGGTGTTGAACCCACAAAACTGACTGCTTTGACTTCAGGATGAGTGATCAATGCGTCTACTGCGACTTTATCACCTTGCACAACATTAATGACTCCATCAGGAATGCCAGCTTCTTTCGCAAGTTCTGCAATACGCACAGCACAAGACGGATCTTTTTCAGAAGGTTTTAAAACAAAAGTATTTCCGCAGGCAATCGCCATAGGAAACATCCATAATGCTATCATGGCAGGAAAATTAAATGGAGTAATCCCCACACAAACACCTAAAGGCTGCCGCAAAGCATAAGTATCAATATCGGCCGCCACATTTTCCGTATAACTTCCTTTAAGATGAGCTGGAATTCCACAAGCAAATTCAACCACATCAATCCCTCGTTGTACCGATCCTCGCGCATCATCTAGTGTTTTTCCATGCTCACGCGTCACTATCGCTGCAAGTTCATCCATATGCTGTTCTAGCAGTCTTTTAAAATTAAACAAGAGTCGGCTTCGTTTTAAGGGAGGCATCAGAGACCATGTTTGAAATGCTGATTTGGCGGCTGCAATGGCTTCTGCAACGATGCTTTCATCCGCTAGACCAAGTTCGCCTATGATCTGCCCGGTTGCCGGATTGAATATATTCAATGAGTTAGCTTTAGACGTAATTTTTTGACCGTTAATAAAATGCGGAACCTTATACATGAAATCCCTCTTAATTTAAAAATCTTCCAGTGACTATCTTCTTGATTTATATACCACATTTTAAAATCATTAACTATTCAAACTGTCAATGATTGATCTTATTAAACACATGGTATATCTTAACTTCTCATCATTAAAATGGGTTATAAGATATCATGACACAAAGAAGCATTTCTATATCCGAAGTCAATTTATTGAAAAGTAATACCTCAAAATTAACTCATCAAGATATAACCTGGATACTCGGTTTATACGGAACAGCCATAGGCGCAGGCACACTATTTTTACCTATTAATGCTGGCTTAGGTGGTTTTTGGCCCTTAGTTATCATGGCGCTCATTGCATTTCCATTAACTTATTTTTCACATCGAGGTTTAACACGTTTTGTATTATCGGGTTCATCAG
>JABDBK010000010.1:14067-46070 GCA_013288655.1 Gammaproteobacteria bacterium
CGAGGAACATTTTGGTAAAACAGCAGGAAAATTTATTACTCTTCTCTATTTTTTTGCAATTTATCCTATTCTATTAGTTTATAGTGTTGCTGTGACAAATACGGTTTCCTCCTTAATGGTCAATCAATTGCATATGGCAGCGCCGCCACGTGCTCTACTTGCGGGTATACTCGTATTTTTGCTGATGATAGTGGCACGTTCTGGAAGAAATATTGTCGTGAAAACCATGAGCATATTAGTATTTCCATTTATTTTTGCGTTGATGAGTTTAGCCATTTATCTTATACCGCAATGGAACGGTGCGGTCCTGGAACAAGCGGGTCAGTTTCAAATAGATAAGAATTTTGCAAAAACGCTTTGGCTCGCTATTCCTGTCATGGTTTTTTCTTTTAATCATTCTCCTATTATTTCTTCCTTTGCAATGACTCAAAAAGATGCTTATGGAAAGGATGCTGAAAACAAGAGTTCGCGTATTCTAAAATTAAGCCATATCATGATGGTATGTACTGTCATGTTCTTTGTATTCAGTTGTGTGTTTAGCTTGACACCTGCTGATTTGCTTGCTGCAAAAGAACAAAATATTTCTATATTGTCATATCTTGCGAATCATCTTAATAATCCTATCTTTGCTTATGTTGCGCCTATGATTGCATTAGTTGCCATTAGTAAATCATTCCTGGGTCATTATTTAGGAGCAAGCGAAGGGTTTCATGGAATTATTATTAAATTTTTACGTGACCGCGGAAAAACAATACATCACAAAACCCTGGATTGGGCAAGTGCGTTAATTATGGGTGTCACTGCCTGGATCGTTGCAACCTTAAATCCAAGTATTCTGGGAATGATTGAAACCTTGGGCGGCCCTGTGATTGCTGTGTTGTTATTTTTGATGCCTATGTATGCGATTCATAAAGTTCCGGCTATGAGAGCGTATGCGAATAAGCCTAGTAATGTTTTTGTGGTGTTTGTGGGGTGTGTGGCGATTTCGGCGATACTTTATAGCTTGTGTGTTTAATAAATGCAGGGTGGGCGCTTTTTGACCGCGCCCACCAAAGTCATTTTACATGCTTGCTACTTTTGCTTCTCTTCGTGCTTTTCTTCGTTCGTCGTTCGCTTCTTCTTTGGTACTAGATGTCGCAACTAACAGATCAAATAATTTTCCGCTACGTACAGGAACATTATTTCCTTTTTGTTCAGCTCCTTCTGTTAAGGATGTTTCATTAGAAACAATGTTTCGTGGTTGTTTATTATAATATTGCTCCACTGCTGTTTTTGTTGCTTCATCCATTTTATCTTTCATTTTATCTTTCATTTTATCTTTCAAATCTTTTCTCATTTTCATATTACCTTTAGCAAACTCCGCCATTTTAATCCGCTCCTCCACTCCATCGAGCTTGATTGCCAATGCTTTTATACGTTCTTCTTTTTTAGCCTGATATTTTTCATACCATTTTACAGCTAGAAATGCTAAACCTACACCCGCAATAACAGCTATCCCTACAGGTCCTGTTACTATGACAGGCAATATTGGCGCTAATACAAAAGGTGCAGTTGTGGTAAAGAGCACTCTTCCAAGAAATATCCCGGATAAATTCTTATCCCAAGCTTCAATGATGGGATGATTTCTAATAACAACGCTCACATCATAAATTTTTTCTCTGCATTTGCCCAAAAAGCTTTTTGGTTTTTCGTCTCCTGGATTTTTTTCAGGAATATCAAAAACACTTGGTATATAGAATTCAGGATGATTTACTTTATAACTATACATTTTATTTATAAGAGCATCTAAATCCTTCTGGCGAGTTTCACAAAGTTCTTTAAATTTATCTAAAGTTATAAGTGTTTTTCCTTGATTTGATTTCAATGTATCTTCTGAAGCTTCTTTAGCTGCTTTATATTGTCTATAACCACTATAAATACCAAAGGTACATGCAAGACCAAGCAAGACACTACCTACCACGGTTCCAATCAATGGCGCTGACAATATGCCAATATAAGCTGTTTCCACGAATACTTTGAGATACCACGACAATGAAGTTGCATCCGTCCAATTCGAAGCAGAATTAGAAACAATAGCAAACGCACCTCTAACAAGTGGCCTCCCTAATGCACCATTTGGCGTCTGTATACCCACTTCTTTATGAAACTTTGGTTTCAATGTTTCTTTAACTGATAATTTAAGGCTTAAACTTAAGTTTTTTATGTCTTGTCTACACTTACTTAAATACTCCATCTCACGTTCATATTCTCTTTTTTTCAATGCCTTCAACATCACATCAAAATCAGCAACAGCTTCAGCATGTTGACGTGCTTTTTCAAAACCACCGTGTTTCAAGGCATTATAATAATACAATCCCAAATGCATAAGACCGAAACCTGCGGGCACACCCACTCCCACCCATGGTAGAACACCTGCTATGCCTTCGAGCTGTATACCTGTTACGGCGGTTGCCGACATCCAAATTAACCAAAAAGCAAAACCCGCAAACCCACCTGCTCGATAAAAGGGTTTAACACCATGTTCCCAAACAGATCCGAAAAATGGTTCAACATAATATTCCCAAATAGATCCGAAAAATGATTTAACACCATATTCCCGAACAGATCTGAAAAATGATTTAACACCATTGTTCCAAATAGATCGGAACTTCTCTCGTTTTGCTTGCTCCGTTGCTTCAACATATACATATGGCGTAAAAATCAACGCATTATTTTTATAATCCATCTCAATAGAACTGTATTTATCTATAAATTTATATCGACCTGTCGACTTATCATAAATACGTACTTTTAAACGTTCACGTATCCGATTAAGATAAAAATCTAAATTATATTTTTTCTGATTCCAAATAATTTCTTTTATCTGTTCTTCTTCTTCGGTTCCTTTGAATATCAGTTGGTCTTCTTCTTTTTTTCTCGTAGATTGCTTTTTCTTTAGCTAATTTCAAATGTTTATATATATTCTGTTTCTCTTTATCTTTTCTCTTTTGCTCCACATGATCAGTATGCGCATTATATAGTCCATACACTGCTAATAGCGCATAAAAAGAAAGAGATGCCTCTGAATGCGCGTTCATCCAAAGATTAATTTCACCTAGGGTTGATTGTCCTGTATAAATCGTCTCAGCAGCTTCTTCTACACGAACGGTGGTAAGAACTCTATCTGCAGCCAGGAATATATCCATGAGCGGACCCATAATGCCTGGGTCGCCTGAAATCGCTCTGGCATTGTATTCTGGAGGTAAAGGGATACTTACGACACCTTTTTCAGGTGATGGTTGACGAACTCTTGGACTTGCATCGCTCCGCATAGCCTCTCCTCATTCTTATGTTATTTGAGATAATTTTATACAACCCTTTTCCCGATCTTAATCCACTCTTATATATAAATCAATCAAAAAAATACGGGTATATATCAATTATTTTTAGTCTTAAATTGATCATTTTTTAACCATTTTATAGGAACAGCCGTGATCTTTATGTGCTGTGCTATAATTTAGCTGTGAATAGGCGAAATACTATTCAATAATTTGATATAAGGACTTGAAAAATATGAAAAAACTTTTTCGCACCAAATCCATCAAGTCCCATCAGGAACATTCTGACCTACATCGAGTATTAACAGCTTTTGATCTTACCCTGCTTGGCATTGGTGCTATCATTGGCGCAGGCGTTTTCGTATTGACGGGGGTCGCAGCAGCCACTAAAGCCGGCCCTGCTGTCACTTTATCTTATGTTTTAGCAGGTTTAGCCGCCTTATTTTCAGCACTTTCCTATGCTGAATTAGCGACTAGCGTAGGCGGTAGCGGCAGTGCCTATGGTTATGCTTATTCGAGCTTTGGGGAATTATTCGCCTGGATCATAGGTTGGGCATTAATACTTGAATACACGGTCTCAGTGTCAACAGTTGCTGTAGGTTGGTCAGGCTATGTTATCAATGGCTTAGAAGCCGTCCATATTCATCTTTCACCCTTACTTTATAAAGAACCTAGCATAGGTGGTATCGTCAATTTACCCGCCATGCTCATTATTGCTTTAATCACTTTGTTCTTATGTATGGGTGTCAAACAAAGCGCACGATTTAATGCGGTAATAGTTTTGATCAAACTATTCACTATCGCGTTTTTCATCTTGATTGCTGCAGGCAATCTTAAAACTCAAAATTGGATACCTTATTTCCCCTTTGGATATGAGGGAGTTTCGAAAGGTGCGGCTATCGTATTTTTTGCATACATTGGTTTCGATGCGCTATCCACTACTGCAGAAGAAACGATAAATCCACAACGTGATCTTCCCATAGGTATTATTTTTTCATTAATTTTCTGTACTATCATTTATGTGATCGTGGCAGCGTTATTAACCGGCATTGCACATTATTCGACTTTAAACGTTCCATCACCCGTTGCAGATGCCTTATTACATATTGGTCATCCGATTGCAGCAGGCATGATTGCAGTAGGTGCAATCGCAGGTTTAACAACTGTGATGCTAGTCATGTATTATGGATTAACACGTATCATTTTTGCGATTTCGCGCGATGGATTGCTGCCGCACTTTTTTTCAGAAGTTAATCCAGATACAAAAACACCTATCAAAAATATTATTTTCATGGGTGTGATCATAGCATTGATTGCAGGCTTTGTACCTTTAGCCGATCTTGCAGAATTAGTAAATATAGGAACGCTTTCAGCATTTATATGTGTTTGCTTGGGCGTCATCATGCTTAGACGACAATATCCTGACTTACCTCGTTCTTTTAAATTACCCTGGAATCCACTTATTCCTTCGCTTGGTATCCTATTTTGCTTGTATTTAATGGTGCATCTATCAGACATTACCTGGCAACGATTTTTGACATGGATGGCCATTGGCTTAGTGGTCTATTTTGTTTACAGTCGAAGACATAGCAAATTAGAAAAACACTAAACCAACTCAGTATACATATAATCAGGCACCACACACTCCCAACCCAATTGTTCTTCGATTTTATTTTTTAAAGCATCCGCAGCTTCCGTTTCACCATGTGTGATAAAAACTTTGCGAGGAGGATGATTGAAATGCGAAAGCCACTGTAAAATTTCATCATAATCCGCATGTGCAGACATATTTGATAATAGTTTTACTTCAGCATTTATTGAAATCACTTCACCAAACATTTTGATTCGATTTTTCCCATTAAGAATATCTGCGCCGCGCGTACCTGCTGCCTGATAACCTGTAAAAAGAATAGTACTACGTTTATCAGGACCAAAATGACGTATGTGATGCAATACACGTCCGCCTTCTAACATCCCGCTTGCGGAAATAATAATCTTGGGTTCAGGATTAAGATCAAGCAATTTAGATTCTTCTCTTGTATTAACATAAGTAGGCATTTCACAAATCTTTGCCGAAAGTTCCGCGCTCAAACGATGTAATTTATTATATTTAAGAAAAATATCCGTCGCGTTTTTTGCCAAAGGACTATCGATATAAATGGGTATCTGAGGAATGCGTTGTGTGATTTTTAATTGATATAATAAATATAAAATATGTTGTGCCCTGCCGACGGCAAACGATGGAATGAGTACTGTACCATGACGAAGAAAAGTTGTATTAATCACATCTTCCAATTCATCCAGCGGGTTAATTTTTTCATGTAAACGATTACCATAGGTTGCTTCTAAAACCAGGTAATCCGCGGCTTGTATCACTGAAGGTGTATGCATGATGGGATCATCTGGACGACCTAAATCACCTGAAAAAGTGAGTATCGTTCCAAAATGCTTAAACTCAACAAAAGACGCACCCAAAATATGCCCTGCTGGAATCAATGAAAAAAATGTTTCTTCATCAACTTTTTTATATTTTCTAAATTCGATTTCTTTAAACTGCTTAAGTGTCGCAAGAGCTTCAGCCATCGTATAAAGCGGTAATGCGGGCTTATGTTTTGAATAACCATATTTATTCGCATTGCGTGCTTCTTCCTCTTGCAAATATCCGCTATCAGGAAGCAGCACTGCACATAAATCTTTTGTAGCAGAAGAGCAATAAATAGGGCCCGTAAATCCGTTTTTAACTAACACAGGCAAATAACCACTATGATCGACATGAGCATGTGTCAATATCACTGCATCAATGGAGCTAGGTTCAATAGGAAATTTTGCCCAATTCCGTGCGCGAAGTTCTTTTATCCCCTGAAAAAGTCCGCAATCAACTAAAATATTTTTATTACCTAAGGTTAATAAATATTTTGAACCTGTGACAGTTTTGGTTGCGCCTAGAAAGGTGATGCGCATTGCTTAGTCCTTTGTATATTATATTCTTATTATACTTCAAAGATATGAAAAAGAGGCGGGGTATTTTGTGCCCAGTGATTGACCAAGGGCATATAAGATGTTATATGTTATATAAAAACTTGGAGTTTCAGCTTATGAATATCAATATTTATCTAGAAGATTCCCTGGCTAAATCCATCAGTCAATCCGCGAAACAATTAGGCGTCTCGCGCAATGCCCTTATTCGTGAAGCCATTAAGGAATGGTTACAAAATCATGAGGTACGAAAATGGCCTATGACCGTGCTAAAATTTCGGGGCCTGGATAATGCTCCACGGCTTGAGTCCTATCGAGACGATCTTCTTCCACCAAAAGAGAACCCTCTTGCATGATTTGCCTATTAGATTTAGGTTACTACCCAAGCTCCGCCTTCAACTCAGGCAACGCCGTAAACAAATCCGCTACCAATCCATAATCCGCCACTTGAAAAATAGGTGCATCAGGATCATTATTTATCGCTACAATCACCTTACTATCTTTCATCCCCGCCAGATGTTGAATAGCACCTGAAATACCTACCGCAATATACAAATCAGGTGCAACCACTTTACCTGTTTGACCGACTTGATAATCGTTTGGCGCAAACCCTGCATCGACTGCAGCGCGTGATGCACCTAATGCTGCACCTAAATGATCGGCTAATTCTTCTAATAATTTAAAATTCTCCGCACTTTTTAAACCACGTCCGCCTGAAATAACAATACGAGCATTGGTTAATTCTGGTCTTGCAGAGATGGTGAGTTCTTGACTCACAAATTTAGATAAGGTATTTGGAATAATTTTTTGAATGACTTCGACAACAGCATTTGAATTTTCCACAGAAGCAGACATGGGAAAAGACGTTGTGCGTATGGTAAGAATTTTAATAGTATCGAGTGATTGCACAGTAGCTAGCGCATTTCCAGCATAAATAGGACGAATGAATGTATCTGAAGAAATAATTTTAACAACATCAGCAATCATTGCTACATCTAACAATGCCGCAACTCTTGGTAATATATTTTTCCCAAAAGTACTGGCTGATGAAATAATATAATGATAATGTCGAGCCATTTCAGAAATTATTTCGGCGGAATTTTCTGCCAGTTGATATTCATAGTCTTTTGCATTCGCAACATAGACACGCTCCACAGAGGGAAGTTTTTGCGCTTCACGTACTACAGCATCACAATCAAAGCCTATGACTAATACATCCACATCATCGCTTAATGCTTTAGCCGCAGTGATGCTATGATAAGTCGCCGATTTTAATTTTTTATTGTCATGTTCTGCAATAAGTAATGTTTTCATGAAATCACCCGTGCTTCTTCTTTCAAAAGTTTTACTAATTCTTTCACACTATTGACTTTAATACCTGAACGACGTTTTTCTGGTGCTGTGACTTTCAATACTTTTAGACGTGGAGCTAATTCCAATTGCAATTCTGCGATTGGCATGACCGTAATCGATTTACGTTTAGCTTGCATAATATTCGGTAACGATAAAAATCTTGGTTCATTCAAACGCAAATCCGTTGTGATAATGGCGGGTAATGTTAAGGATAATGTTTCAAGACCGCCATCTACTTCTCTTGTGACAATAGCACTATTGTTTTCTATCACGACTTTAGATGCAAACGTCGCTTGCCCCCAATGCAATAAACCCGCAAGCATTTGACCCACTTGATTATTATCACTGTCAATCGCTTGTTTACCTAGAATAACTAATTCTGGTGATTCTTTTATGACAAGTGATTTTAATATTTTTGCTGCGGCTAAAGGTTGTACGTCATCTTGAGTTTCAACCAGTATGGCTCTATCTGCTCCCATAGCAAGTGCTGTTCGTAATGTTTCCTGCGATGCTGTACTTCCAATCGAGATCACAATCACTTCCTGAGCGAATCCTTGTTCTTTTAAACGTATCGCTTCTTCCACTGCAATTTCATCAAACGGATTCATCGACATTTTAACGTTTGCCGTTTCAATGCCGCTTTGATCAGGCTTCACACGAATTTGCACGGTAAAATCAACCACTCTTTTCACTGCCACAAGGATTTTCATATTACTACTTCCTTACTTCATACAAATTTGTGTAGTATCCACGATTAATATTATTTTTAAAAGGAAAGTATAATGGAAATAAAAAATACAATCGCAATAGTGAGCGGTGGTGCATCAGGGATGGGCGCTGCAACTGCGCGATTGTTAAGCAAAATGGGTGCAAAAGTTGCCATATTTGATACTAATATTGAACTCGCAGAAAAAATTGCCGCAGAAATAAAAGGTTTAGCCCTTGCTTGTGATGTCAGCGATGAACATAGCGTTGAAACTGCTGTTAAATTGACGACAGAAAAACTTGGGCCAGCGCGAATTTGTATTAATTGTGCAGGCATTATCCATAGTCGACGCATGATTAATCAACAAGGCCCTATGCCGCCTGCCGATTTTAGAAAAGTCATCAACGTAAATCTGATAGGAACTTTTAATCTCATGCAAGCGGCAGCCGCGCATATGATCCCTTTAGATCCATTAGGTGACTCAAAAGAGCGTGGTATCATCATCAATACTGCATCCATTGCTGCTTTTGAGGGACAAATCGGTCAAACAGCTTACAGTGCATCCAAAGGCGGTATCGTTGCGATGACCTTGCCTGCCGCTCGCGAATTGGCCCAGTTTGGTATTCGAGTCATGACTATTGCCCCTGGCTTGGTAGATACCCCAATGTTTGATAAACTAACGACAGATGCAAGATCTGCGCTCGTAGACGGAGTGCCTTTTCCTAAACGGCTTGCAGATCCCAAGGAGTTCGCGATGTTAGTCACTCATATCATCGAAAATGTCATGTTAAATGGGGAAGTGATACGCTTGGATGGTGCCTTACGCATGCAGGCTAAATAAAATGAATATTCCAACGATTTCAAAATTAAAACAATATATCATAGGGGATCCTCTCAATCCTTTTAGCCCAAATATATTGCGTCATATTTCATTAGTTGCTTTTTTAGCATGGGTTGGATTAGGTGCCGACGGCTTGTCATCTTCTTGTTATGGTCCTGAAGAAGCATTTATTGCACTTGGCAAACATACACATCTTGCGCTATTTATTGCCATGGCAATGGCTATCACTGTTTTTATCATCTCCCTCGGGTATAACCAAGTGATTGAGCTTTTTCCGAGCGGTGGAGGAGGTTACAAAGTTGCATCTCAATTGCTTGGACCTTATGTAGGATTAGTTTCAGGCGCAGCACTTATAGTCGATTATGTATTAACGATAGCTGTTTCCACTGCAGCGGGGATGGATGCTATTTTTAGCTTTCTCCCTAAGAGCGCAGTATATTATAAACTTCCCGCAGAAGCATTGCTTATTCTTTTTTTAATCACGCTCAATATGCGCGGTATGAAAGAATCGATTAAAATTTTATTGCCTATTTTTCTAGGATTTATTGTGACGCATTTTACATTGATCGTGTATGGCATTGCAGCGCATAGTAAAGGTTTATTAACTATCATCCCAAATACTCTCAATGAAACAAAGGAATTATCTGCAACCATTGGTTTATTGCCCTTGCTTGCGCTTCTATTCCATGCCTATTCCTTAGGTAGCGGAACGTATACGGGTCTTGAAGCTGTCTCAAATAATGCAAATCGTTTAAGTGAACCTCGTGTCAGAACAGGTAGATGGACTATGTTTTATATGGCAGTATCGTTAAGTTTCACTGCTGCTGGAATTATATTGTTATATTTATTATGGTCAGCACATGCAGTTCCTGGCCAAACCTTAAATGCTGTCGTGTTTCAATCTATTTTAGGGAATTCATGGTTAGGTAAAACTGTTTTGTTCATCACCTTATTATTAGAAGCGGGTTTACTGTTTGTTGCAGCAAATTCTGGATTTTTAGCCGGTCCTAACGTATTGTCCAATATGGCCTTAGACAATTGGGTCCCTAATCGATTCCGACATCTTTCGTCTCGTCTGGTAGTACAAAACGGCATCATAGTATTTGGTATATTAGCATTACTTATTTTGTTATGGAGTGGTGGTGAAGTTTCCTGGTTAGTGATTCTTTATAGCATTAATGTATTTGTCACGTTTTCTTTATGCTTGCTTGGTCTTTGTGTCTATTGGGCAAAACACCGCGCTAAAGCATCACCACACTGGGTATGGCGTTTAGGCTTTTCTGCTTTCGCCTGTGCAGTCACCACTAGCATGTTACTTGTCACGCTATTTTCGAAATTTCAATCAGGCGGCTGGGTCACCGTGATTATTACTTTAACAGTCATAGGATTGTGTTTGCTTATCAACAAACATTATGTTTCTGTGAATAAAAAATTAGCTCAACTTGATGCACAACTCAAACAACCCATTAGCTCAATAAAACATCCTCATCCTATTACTATTGATCCAAAACAGCCTACTGCGGTTGTTTTAATCGGCAAAAATCCTGGAGTGGGTATGCATACTTTGTTGTGTGTATTACGTCTTTTTCCTAATCATTTTAAAAATTTTATTTTTCTAAGTGTAGGTATTGTGGATGTAGAAAGCTTTACTGGAGGTACAGCCTTAGAAAAAATGCGAGACAAAGTCACCGATACCCTACAATATTTTGTAGATTACTGTTCACAATATGGCATTCCTTCCGAAAGTTATGCGGGTTTTGGAACGGATATCGTCGAAAAGCTCATGTCCCTGGCCGAAAAAGTTGAAGAAAAATACCCAAATTGTATATTTTTTGCTAGCAAACTCATTTTTGAGCACGATAATTGGGCAACACGTTTACTCCATAATGAAACACCGAATACCTTACAAAGGTATTTACATTTACAAGGTAAAGAATTGGTCATTTTACCTATGAAAATATACAATTAACTCAAAACTGGATGTTCAGAAGATTATTACTGACATATAATAGAAGATATATATAACATAAATGGGGAAAAACCTGTGAAACCTGACACTACTGAACGAAAAGTCATCATAGAACAACATAAACGATTTTCGCAATCTGCTTTATGGCGATTACAACGTGAATACTTTGATAAAGAAGGGATTAATGCTTGGGTGAATCAAGTTCCATTTTATATCACCAGCAATCCTTTTATTGCTTATGCTTATGCTCAAATTACACTTAACTTTATGCGCGACTGGATCAAAAAAAATCCCGACGCCAAAAATCATCCATTTTATATTATGGAATTAGGCACAGGATCAGGTCGTTTCAGCTATTATTTTGTAAAATCGCTACTTGAAACGATGAAACAACACCAAATCGATGATATTAAATTCTGCTATGTCATGAGTGACTTCACAAAACATAATATTAAATATTGGGAAACACATCCTGCATTAAAGCCTTATATAGAAAGCGGCATTATCGATTTTGCGCTATACGATATGGAAGCAGAAAGACCTATCAGTTTAATTCGTCAAAATATACGTCTTAGCCCAGAAGTTTTAGTGAATCCTCTCACTATATTTGCTAATTATATTTTCGATACCATATCACACGATGCCTTCACGGTACATGAAGGAAAGCTTTTTGAACTTCTTTTCAGTCTTTCCACTGATGAAAAAAATATGCAGAATAATCGTCCCGTTGAGATGGAAAAAATTTCTGTCGATTATAACGTTCATGAAATCAAAAGTGCTTATTACGGTGATCCGCATCTGGATAGTATATTAGAAAACTATAAACAAAAATTACATTCCACCAGCTTTTTATTTCCCATGGGTTCACTCCATGCTATCAAATTCCTTAAAAAATTATCGAATGATAAATTATTTATTATTTCTACCGATAAAGGCTATGGAACACTCGAGTCTTTAGATAATTTAGGACATCCCGCTATTTCCTGGCATGGAAGTTTTTCTATGATGGTTAACTTCCATGCTATCGGTGAATACTTCAAAAATTCAGGTGGTGATGCGGTATTACAAACACCACGTAGAGGTATTCGAACTTCTGTATTTGCCAGTGGTTTTAAATTAAATGATTTAATTAATACCGCTGCAGAAATTGAAGAAAGAGTCGAAAGACTAAGCCCATCCGATTATTTTACCCTGCATAGTCGTGTACGAGATAATTTCGAAAGTTATGATTTGGAAACACTCGCAGCTCATCTAGAATTCGCAGGCTGGGACCCGCATATTTATTTAAAAATCAGCCCTCGCATTACATCGCTGATTGCTGAAAGTGATGTCGAAACTTTACAATTCATGGCAAAAAATATGCCTAGACTTGCAGCAAATTATTATTTCATGCCAAAAACTGAATGTATCTTATTCGAAATCGGTGTGTTCTTCCATGCCATCAAAAACTTTGGTGAAGCGCTCAAGTATTACAAGCAAGCGATTGAATTTGTCGGCGAACAATTTGGATTGTTTTATAATATGGCACTTTGCCAACATCATCTTGAACTTAATGAAGATGCGCTTGAAACCTTTAAACGTGCGCTTAAATTAGATCCCGAATCTAAAGAAACGGCAGAATGGATTACCTTTGTTGAAAAAGCATTGGCGGGTGGTGGTGAGAGCAAAGAAGATAGTATATCATCTGATACAAAAGATGAAGAATCGAAAAAATAATTCATTTTTATACCCCACTTTTAAGGTAGATTATATATTTTTTATCATAATCTACCTTTTGATATAACTTAACATCAAGGACAACCATGCCAAAAAATATTTGGGATAAATGGGAATATGGGCACGGAAAAATTAAATACCGCCCATCAGAAGAATTGAATCATGCATTGGAACCTGGTAATGAAGAACAGTTCCTTAAATTATTAAAAGAAATAGATGTAGATAAGGAAAAAAACGATTTACTCTATGAAGCTTCTAGAAGAGGCAATGAAAAAATTGTTTCCATGTTGCTAGAAGCAGGAGCAAATCCTAATCCTATACTTAGAGCACAAGCAAAAGGGAGAATTGCTTTTAATCAAATGATTACTCCATTGCTCGTCAATGCTAAGGCAGATCGAACGGAAAACTTACTTGGAATCGTAATCTACTCCTGCCACTACAAACGTATCCCTAAAGGTAAATTCTCTTTGATGAATATGTTATTAGATCAAAGTTTTACAATTCATCATCCATCGGATTTTTTCCATAAACTACAAGATTTTGATCAACGAGATCCGCATGTGTTAATTTTACTTCAACAATTCTGTGTACGTTTACAAAAAGACCCTGCTATCAAAAATACAGTATCTGACACTTATAAAGTCTTTAGTGAAGCAAATAGTTATTTAGTCAAGTTACAAAGATTAACTGATATTTGTGAAGAAAGCTCTACTCCATTAGATTTTTTTATAGATACTTCTTTTAAATCAAAAGTCACTGGGTTTTTTAATGAAAACAATGATTTTCTTACACCCGTAAAAGTTGATGCCTTATTAAAAAGATTCACTAAAGCACAGCACGAGACTGCTGGGATCAAAGAAAAGTTAATCTATAAAATGTGATTGCTTTATTTCGACTTTGGTCAGGATAAAAATTATGAAAGATTGGAAAAAATACTATGACAGATAATAATTTTACAGAATTCTTTCTTTATAAAACACCTAACGGACATGTGAAAATAGAGGTGTTTTTGCGTGATGAAACCATCTGGCTGACTCAGGCAAAAATTGGAGAGCTTTTTGGTGTCGATAGAACAGCCGTGACTAAACATCTGCAAAACATTTATTCTGAAAACGAATTGGACAAAAAACGAACTTGTGCCAAAATGGCACAAGTTCAAAATGAAGGCAATCGAGCGGTAACTAGGGAAATTGAATACTATAATTTGGATGCAATTCTCTCTGTTGGTTATCGAGTCAATAGCTTACAGGCAACGCACTTCCGCATTTGGGCGACAGAAAGACTGAAAGAATACATTATCAAAGGCTTTACCATGGATGATGAACGCCTAAAAAATCCACGTCATATTTTTGGTAAAGATTATTTTGAAGAACAGCTTGCTCGAATACGTGATATCCGTGCAAGTGAAAGAAGGATGTATCAGAAAATTACCGATATTTATATTCAATGCAGTGCAGACTATTCAACTGGAAGTGATATTACCAAACAATTTTTTGCAACAGTACAGAATAAACTGCATTTTGCCATCACAGGCAAAACAGCTGCAGAAATTATTCATCAAAGAGTTGATAGCACCAAACCTAACATGGGGCTGACTACTTGGAAAAATGCGCCCAATGGAGCCATCCGTGAATCAGATGTGCTGATTGCAAAAAATTATTTAAACACAAAAGAACTTGAAGATTTAAATCGAATTGTAACTATGTATCTTGATTATGCGGAAATGCAAGCTGAACGCGGTATTGTCATGTACATGAAAGATTGGGTAATAAAATTAGATGCTTTTTTGAAATTCAATGAACATGAGATATTGAATCATGTGGGAAAAATTAGTCATGAAGTGGCACAAGCACTGGCAGTGAAGGAATATGAGGCCTATAAAAAGCAGCGAGATAGGTTGGTGGAGAGTGATTTTGATAGAGAATTGGAGAAATTATTAATTAAATAAGTCATAGACGAAAACCTTTACAACCTCATAATAATTACTAATTAATCAAGCACCTACACTTATATTCACAATTAAGACAAATTATGTTAAAATTTAGGCATTATTTAACTAAAGTGGTCAATATTAATGCAAAATCGTAATATTTTCTCAAAACTTCCGGATGCTGTTATGCATCACATGATGACATTCGAACATCCGAATGATAAGTTATCATATGCTTATACCTCTAAGCAGGCTGTTAAAGTAACTTCTAAAAATCCACATCATCAGAAGACTATTAAAATAGATGATTTCGTATTTAATGAATTATTTTATCAAGAATTAATACCCTCTTATATCACGATTGAGATGAGTGGAACAAAAAAAGCAGAGATTAAGACAGTTGCCATTAAAAAAGAATTGTACAAACACCATGATTTAATTTGTAAAATGATGGAAGATAAAGGTTTCCGTGAACTCATTCGGCGCTTTCATCCAGATGACACTAAAAAAAGCGCGCCTTCTATTGCTCGAAGAATTGCTCAAGGTGCTTTAGGTGGAATCCTGGCTTTGATTACATCTGCCATTACGATTTGTCTACTCTATCCATTTGCGTTACTTGGCGCTATTTTTTGTTGTTGGAGAAGTATACGATTTTTGGGAGTAATATTTTCGCCTTTATGTATTTTTTATTCTACTGTTCGAAGTGCTTATTTGAATGCTCATCCTTCTTGTAGGACAGTGAAAATAAAAGATATTCTATTATCTTCTATTGCTGGATCTGTTGACATCTTGCTCCAATGCTTGTTTGCGCGTGAAAAAATGATGAATACGTCTGCTGGAGTATATTTTGTGGATGCGCCATTTGAAAATCCATGGGATAAATACAAGTTACAAATAGAAGCGCTTTATAACAATAAAAAAACTCTTCATGATATTGCCTCAGATTGGAGAAAAAAACATCCTAAACCAGCATGCATGTTACCCGTTCCGCCTGAGTCCAAATCAGTCTTATCATGGATCTCAAGTCATCTGAAATTAAACAACATAATGATGAACTCATCCCCTCAAAAAACATTATTGAGCTATGCTACAGAAGATCAAACTTCATATGGTTCTGTATACTCTGCCGCTCGTGCTAATGATCTTGACAAATATCCAGAATCTCCAGCGATGCAACTCGGGTTATATTAAAAACGGTACCAAATTTTGACCCACAGAATTTCTGCAACGAGTCGTTGCAGAATTGAAATATCTCGATAAAGATCATAATACACAATGAAACTCACAACCACTTTTTACTTTTAAAATATCGATAAGGTAAAAACGATGAAATAAGCATTAAAACAATCGCCATAGGATAGCCTATGTACCAATACAATTCAGGCATATGATGAAAATTCATGCCGTAAATACTAGCGATGAGGGTGGGTGGTAAAAAGATGACTGCTGCGACAGAAAATATTTTAATAATATTATTTTGCTCTATGCTTACCATACCTAAGGTTGCATCTAATAAAAAATTCACTTTATTAGAGATAAAGCTGGCATAATCACTTAAAGAACTCAAATCTTTCATCATAATTGCAAGTCTAACTTTAGTATCCATATCAAAACCAGAACCTGCGGATTGTTCGAAGAAAACTAATAAGCGATTGAAAGATGCCAAACTTTCACGTACTTTTGCGCCAAGGTCGCCGTTTGAGCCTATTTTTTGTAATAATTTATGATAATTGATAGGTTCATTGCTTTTATTGTGAAATATTTTTTTTGAAATTTCATCGAACTTATGACTTAGTGTTTCTAAAATATCTGCGAGTCTATCCGTCGTTGCTTCATAAAGATCAATGAGAAATTTTTCAGGACTATAATCACTCGCATCAGCTTTTTTTAAAAGGTGAATAAACATGTTAAACGAATGCGGCTCAATATAACGAATGGTGATTAACTTACGTTCTGATAAAATAAATGTTACGGGATCTGCTTTAGGTTCAGCAGATTTTGAATGTGCAACCATCATTGCAGTCATGAATATTGAACCACGATCTTTATATAAACGACTGGATTGCTCAATACCTTTCATTTCTTTTTTGGTAGGAATATCTATCTTTATACGTTCTTCGATAAATTTTTCTTCTTGTCTAGTCGGTGAAATCAAATCAATCCAGATCGCTGAGTCTATCGCAGTGCCATTTCCAACTTCAACTTCCATGGATTCAATTTTATTTTGAACAATGCTATAAGCAACTATCATAATCATCCTTGAAAGTGTTTTAAATAAATAAGGTGGAGCATAACAACATGCCCCACCTTGACACGCATTTAAGACTCAAGCATTCAGAGCTTTTTTTATATCAAGATCAACATCCCGAGCTGTTTCATATCTATTTCTTAATAATTCACCCAACTTAGTTAAAGCTTCTCGCAAATCTTTAATATTTGGACATGTTTTATCTGATTTTTCAGGTAAATATACATCTAACTCATAAAAAGATGGGTAGTCAGACAAAACTTTTTTAATATCTGTTATTAATTTTGTAGAATAAACAAAATCTTTAGTATTTAGAACACGAACCAGTCCTAATAATACCTGTACTTCTTGTAATTTTTCAGAAGCTGCTTTTTCAACATGAGATGTAATAGACATCAATTGATTTGCAGCAAGTTGATTATCATGCTTGTCCCATATTCTAACTTTGTCCCATATAGTATTAGTTTTTACAGGATAGTCTTTTCCAACTTGAGCAAGTCTATCAATAAGCTCTTGAACTGGCATACCATTACCTCCTAATCCACAAGTACTGTTTTAGTATTTACGTATAAATATCTAAGTAGCTATTTTTAGATATCCTAAAATATTTAAACAGCTATTCATCTTGATTTCAAGCTTAAGATAATCGCTTAGCTAAACTAACTTTCGAACGATTTTCCCTCTCAAGATAAGTTGTGATAAAACAACCTACATCCATTAATTTATTTAAATCGACACCCGTATCTACACCTAGGCCATGTAACATATATAAAACATCTTCGGTAGCGACATTTCCGGTTGCACCTTTTGCATAAGGGCAACCGCCCAAACCAGCCACTGAACTGTCAATAATATGAATACCATGTTCTAATGCAACGTAAATATTTGCTAGCGCTTGACCATAGGTATCGTGAAAATGCACTGCAATAACATTTTTGGTAATATTTTTTAATACGGTTTTGAGTAAAGTATGAGTTGCACCTGCTGTACCAATTCCTATCGTGTCTCCTAGTGAAATTTCATAGCAACCTAAATCTATAAGTTGTTTTGCAATATCTTCAACTAACTTAGGATCAATAGCGCCTTCAAATGGACATCCTAATACACAGGAAATATACCCACGTACACGTATATGATGCATAGCTGCAAGTTGTGTTATTTCTTTTATTCGTTCTAAACTTTCCTTGACCGTACAATTTGCATTGCGCTTACAAAATAATTCTGAAGGAGTCGTAAAAACAGCGATTTCTTTCACACCCGCAGCAAGCGCATTTTCAAAACCTTGTTTATTAAATACAATGACAGGATAGTTTATATGATGATGTTTTTTTATCCCTTGATAAACTTCTGAGTGATCTGCTAATTGAGGAATCCATTTTGGGGATACAAAACTCGTGGCTTCAATAACTGATAAACCTGTTTCAGATAATCGATTAATGAAATCGATTTTTATAGAGGCAGGGATAATCTTTGATTCATTTTGCAAACCATCGCGCGGGCTTACTTCAACTATTTTAACTTTTTTTGGTAGTTGCATAAGTCTATTCGCCTATAAAAACAGGTTTTCTTTTTTCAATAAATGCCGCAATACCTTCTTCTCGATCTTTCGACGTTAAAGTACGTTGATAATATTCAAATTCTTTTTTAAATCCTGTGCTCGTATCACTTTCTAAAGCAATATTTAACGATTTTTTTGCTTCACGTACCGCAAGAGGTGCATTTTCGCAAATCTTATTAGCGATGATCAACACATCAGACATCAAGCTCTCAGGTTCGCATACTTTATTAACAATTCCCCAATCGTAAGCTTCTCGTGCTGAAAAAGGTTCCGCTGAAAAAATAAGTTCTTTAGCACGCTTTAAACCACAAGTTTTTGGTAAATTTTGTGTGCCTAAAGCACCCGGAATAATCCCTAGTTTAACTTCCGACTGTGCAAACGTTGCGGTTTTCGAGGCATAAGCAAAATCACTTGCAAGAATGAGTTCTAAACCGCCGCCATATGCAGGTCCATTAACTGCGCAAATGATAGGTATAGAACATAACATCATACTTAATATGGACTGTCTTAACTGAGAAACCTGTGATTTCCAAGCATTCATCGTCATATTTTTTCGTTCTTTCAAATCAGCACCGGCACAAAATGCATCGTTTTCACCTGTTACAATAATGCAACGTAATTCACTTGGCTCATTGGTTAACTCTGTCCAAAGTACGTTAAAATCTGAAATCATGTCGCTATTGATAGCATTTCTCACATCCGGACGGCTTAATGTCACAATAAGAATAAATTTATTATGCTTCTCAATTTGTAATGAATTAAAATTAAAGTCCATATCACATCCTAAAAATTCCAAAAGTTGTGTCACGAATTGGCGCATTAAGCGAAGCAGATAGACTCATCCCTAATACCTTTCGTGTATCCATAGGATCAATTACACCATCATCCCATAAATGTCCGCTTGAATAATATGCATGACTTTGTTTTACATATTGCTCTAAAATAGGCGCTTTTATGGCTGCTTCTTCATCAGCACTAAAACTTTCACCTGCGCGCTCTTTTTTTTCTTTGGTAACCTGAGCTAAAACATTAGCCGCTTGTTCACCGCCCATGACACCAATACGCGCATTAGGCCACATCCATAAAAAACGGGGATCGTAAGCACGACCGCACATGGCATAATTACCCGCCCCAAAGCTACCACCGATAATAACGGTAAATTTAGGCACATTGGCACAAGCGACAGCCATCACTAATTTTGCGCCATGTTTTGCAATACCTTCTGCTTCAAATTTACTTCCCACCATAAATCCTGTGATATTTTGCAAAAATACTAAGGGAATTTTTCGCTGGCAACAAAGCTCTATAAAATGCGCGCCTTTGACTGCGGCTTCCGAAAATAAAATTCCATTATTTGCAATGATACCCACAGGAATACCATAAATATGTGCAAAACCGCATACTAAGGTTTTACCATATAATGCTTTAAATTCATCAAATATCGATGCATCCACTATTCTTGCAATGACTTCTTTCACATCAAAGGGATAACGTGGATCAGCCGGAATGATGCCATAAAGTTCATGCGGATCGAGTTTAGGTTCTTTTGACTCGCGTAGCACTAGCGATACCGTTTTTTTATAATTTAAATTTGCAACTATCTGTCTTGCGATACGTAAAGCATGTTCATCATTTTGTGCATAATAATCGGAAACACCGGATATCCGGCAATGCACATCCGCACCTCCCAAGGCTTCTGCCGTCACGACTTCGCCAGTAGCCGCTTTCACTAATGGAGGGCCTGCCAAAAAAATAGTGGCTTGATTGCTTACCATGACAGATACATCAGCCATTGCTGGAACATAAGCACCACCTGCCGTACAAGAACCCATCACTATTGCAATTTGTGGAATACCTTGTGCTGACATATTGGCTTGATTATAAAATATTCGTCCGAAATGATTCACATCGGGAAATACTTCATCTTGTTTTGGTAAATAAGCTCCGCCAGAATCGACTAAATAGATACAAGGCAATCGATTTTCTGCTGCAATTTGCTGCGCGCGCAAATGCTTTTTGACGGTAATGGGATAATATGTGCCGCCTTTTACTGTGGCATCATTCACGATGAGCATGCATTCAATATGGTGTATACGACCAACACCCGTGATAATGCCTGCGGCAGGTATTTCATCACTATATAATTCATAACCGGCAAAAGCTGATAATTCTAAAAACTCTGAATTTGGATCAAGCAATAATTGAATGCGTTCTCGTGGAGATAACTTACCGTGTTGTAAATGTCGTTCTCTTGCTTTCTTATTGCCGCCTTTAGCAATCAATGCGAGTTTGCTTTTCAGGTCATTCACGAGTGATTGCATCACATCACTATTACGCTGAAAAATATCGTTTTCTGGCTTTATTTGAGTTCGAAAATCCATTTTTTTATTCCTTTAATGTGTTTCTGCAAACAATTCTCGACCAATAAGCATACGACGAATTTCAGAGGTACCTGCGCCAATTTCATATAATTTTGCATCTCGCAAAAACCGACCCGTTGGAAAATCATTGATATAACCATTTCCGCCTAATACTTGAATGGCTTGTAATGCCACCCAAGTGGCTTTCTCCGAAGTATATAAAATAACTGCGGCTGAATCTTTTCTTGTAATTTCACCTCTATCACAAGCACGAGCGATGGAATAAAGATAAGCTCTTCCCGACATAAGTGCAACATACATATCAGCAAGTTTTGCTTGAATAAGTTCAAATTCACCAATGGCTTTCCCAAACTGTTTGCGATCATGCACATAAGGCAAAACCACATCAAGTGCCGCTTGCATAATTCCTATAGGACCTGCTGCCAATATGACACGCTCATAATCCAGGCCGCTCATCAAGACTTTAGCCCCTTGATTAATCTTACCTAAAATATTATCTTCGGGAACCATGCAATTTTCAAAAATAAGCTCACAAGTATTCGAACCACGCATACCTAATTTATCTAACTTTTGTGCCGTTGAAAAACCTAAAAATTCTTTTTCAATAACAAAAGCGGTAATCCCTTTTGAGCCTGCGTTTTTATCCGTTCTTGCATAAACAATGAGAACATCGGCATCAGGACCATTCGTAATCCACATTTTAGTTCCATTTAACATATAATGATCGCCTTTTTTTTCAGCTCGTAGTTGCAAACTCATGACATCTGAACCTGAGTTAGCTTCACTCATGGCAAGTGCGCCTACAAACTCTCCGCTACATAGCTTGGGTAGATATTTTTTCTTTTGCGCTTCCGTACCATTTAATCGAAGCTGATTGATACACAAATTAGAATGAGCGCCATAACTCAGACCGACTGACGCTGATGCACGACTAATTTCTTCCATGATAATAGCATGTTCAAGATAACCTAAACCTGAACCGCCATACTCTTCCTCTACGGTGATACCCAGCATTCCCATACGTCCCAATTTTTTCCAAAGTTCATTGGGAAATTTATTTTGAATATCAATATCGGCTGCATGGGGAGCAATCTCTTTATCTGCAAAATGACGAACTGAATTACGCAACATATCGACCGTTTCACCAAGGTCAAAATTAAGATGTTTGGTCATGACACTCTCCTTCGATCGTTATTTTTTTTGCAAATAATGGATGACAGCTGCTAAAAATCGAGTGGCTTCTCCACCTGTTATTGCTCTATGATCAAACGATAGTGACAATGGCACTATGCGTCTTATTCCTATACTGCCTTGATGGACACCAACGACTTCACGAATTTTTCCACAACCCAGAATGGAAACCATGGGTGGTACAACGATCAAAGTCGCATATTGTCCAGAAAACACGCCAAAATTAGACAAGGTAATCGTAGCACCCTGAAAATCTTGCGGCGTTAAACTACGATCTTTTGCAGCAGATTTAAATTTATTGATTTCTGCGCGTAATTCTTTTGATGATTTATTTCCAATATTCCTGACTACAGGTACAAACAATCCTTCTTCTGTATCAATCGCCAAACCTAGATTCACTTCATCATGTAACATACGTTCCATTTTTTTACCATCAAACCAAGCATTCAAAGCCGGTTCTGCTTTGACGCCCGCCGCCATCGCTTGCATCATATAAACCGTAAAATCGGTATCTGCAGGTAGGTCTGTGATATCTGCATCATCGGAAATAGTCACAGGTACCACTTCTTGATGCGATTGCGTCATAGCTAATGCCATAAAATGACGCACACCACGTAAAGGTAAAATTTTACCAGATATGGGTGCTATTTGCTCGGCTTGCTTTTTAACATCTTCTGCCGTGATTTGGCCATTGGGACCTGTTGCTTTTACCAAAGTTAAATCGACCTGCAATTGTTTTGCCAAGGCCCGAACGGCTGGCATAGCTTTAACAGACGCTACTGTTTTTTGTGGAATGCCAACAATGACGTCACCTTCATCTAACACGGTTTCACTTTCTTCTAAATTACCTACCACAGTGCCTTTATCTTTTTTTACCGATGAGTCCTCACTCTCAAATTCCACCAAAGGTGCGTGAGTTTGAATCATATCACCATTTTTTCCATATAATTTGCCTATCCGACCCGCATAGGGTGATGGGACTTCAACAACAGCTTTAGCAGTTTCCATCGAAAGTAAAGGTTGGTCCACTTTAACGACATCTCCTTCTTTCACAAACCATTCACGAATCTCTGCTTCAGCTAATCCTTCGCCAAGATCAGGCAAATGAAATATTTTCATGCAAACTCCATTACTTTGTTAACCGTTTCGATAATTTGATTTTCACTAGGAATATATATCTTTTCAAGCCGTGCGTAAGGAACTATCGTATCATAGCCTGTAACACGTTGTATGGGAGCTTGCAAAAACATTAACCCACGCTCTGCCACTTGTGCAGCAATTTCCGCCCCTACACCACATGTTCGAGCTGCTTCATGTATAATGATGCAACGACCTGTTTTTTCAACCGATGCTAAAATCGTTTCAATATCGAGTGGTTTTATCGTGGCTACATCAATAATTTCACAACTGATGCCATCTTTCGCCAATCGATTCGCCGCAGCCAGCGTTTCTTTAACCATGGCGCCCCATGTGACGAGGGTGATATCCATACCCACTTGTAAAGTGAAGCATTTATCTAAAGGTAAAGCTTTTCCATCATTAGGAACCACTTGTTTAGCCCAACGGTATAATCGAGATGGCTCAAGAAAAATAACTGGGTCAGGATTGCGAATCGATGCGAGTAATAAACCATAAGCTCTTGCAGGTGAGGACGGCACCACCACACGCAAGCCTGGAATATGTGCAAAAATGGCTTCTGTGCTTTCAGAATGATGCTCAGGTGCATGTATGCCCGCACCAAATGGTGTACGAAATACCACGCCACAACTTAATCGACCACGTGTACGATGACGCATACGCGATGCATGATTAATAATTTGATCTAAAGCTGGATAAATAAATCCCATAAACTGAAATTCTGCAACCGGCTTTAACCCTTGTGATGCCATACCAATTGACAAACCCGCTATCATGGACTCTGCCAAAGGTGTATCTCGTACTCTTTCTGGACCAAATTTATCAAGCAATCCGACTGTTGCACGGAAGACTCCGCCATTTTTTGCAATATCTTCGCCTAACACAACGACGTTTGGATCCGCTTGCATTTCGAAAGCCAGCGCTTGATTAATTGCTTCAACCAGTGTTATTTCAGCCATGCGCGCTTTCTCCTCTCTTTATCAACATATCACGTTGTTCTTTATAAGCTTCAGGTAAGACCGCATAGAGATAATCGAACATCACTTCAGGAGAAACAGAGGGTATAGATGCATAATCTTGTACAGATTGCTCGACAAGAGCGGCGCATTCTTCATTTAATGCTTGATCTTTTTCTTTTGACCACATCCCAAGATTTGTCATATAAGTATATAAACGTGCGATCGGTTCGTTTTTCCATTCTAACTCACGTTGATTTTTTGGCTCATATCGACTTGCATCATCTGCGGTCGTATGATCTGCGTGTCTATAACTTACTATTTCAAGCAATGTAGGTTCATTTTTTTCACGTGCATTTTTTAATGCAAGAAAAATACGCTCTCTCACTGCAATCACATCGTTACCATCCACTTGCTCGCCAGAAAATCCAGCCGCAATAGCTTTTTGTGCTAATGTTTGTGATGCTGTTTGCTGAGAGCGCGGTACAGAAATGGCCCACTGATTATTGCATATCACAAAAACAACAGGTAATTTCCATACGCCTGCGACGTTCATCGCTTCATAAAAATCACCTTGAGACGTGCCGCCATCACCACAGGTGACAAGCACAGCACGTTTTTCACCGCGAATTCGAAAAGCGGTTGCAATCCCCGCAGCATGCAGCATTTGTGTGCCTATCGGTACACTATAAGGAAAATCTTTACCGCCGCACTCAAATGCATTGCCACGTTCATCACCACCCCAATATAATAATATTTCTTTTAACTTAACACCGCGTTGTATCAATGTTCCTACATCACGATAATAAGGAACAAAAATATCTTCCTTTTCGATGGCATCACCCATCCCTGCAAAAACGGCTTCTTGACCTCGTGCAGAAGGATAAGTCCCTAATTTACCTGTACGGGTAAGAGCTATCGCCTTTAAGTCAAAGAGTCGATTGAGTATCATCACTCGATAAAGTCGTATTAAATGATCAGGATCTTTGGCAAATTCAGGAACATCTGACGTTATTTTCCCTTCTTCATTGACTATTTGATAATATGGAATTTCAAAATGCGCAACAATTTTCACTTTTCAACGCTCCCTATTTTCCGCTAATTCAAAAAACCTTCACAGCGTACCGATGACATTAATTTGAGTCAAGCAACATCTCTTAAGCTTCCCTTAAGGTAAACACGTTAGCATGACAAATGTTTATTCTAATTACATATTTTTTATTTTTCTACGAAATACAAGGAGAGATATCGTGCCTTTTTTACATAGAGCCATACTTATTGAATTATTAAAAATTTATCCAGGTGCAGCACAAATAGAAAAAAAATATGAAGCTTTCGCGCAGAATGATCCGGATCCAGTCTCTGTTATAAAGATAATTCTTGGTAGTTCAAATAAATTAAAAAATAACGCTCTTGCATTTTTGAATTATAATACGGGTGATGTATCTGAAGCAGTTTATTTACAACTACGTGCCCTCATTGATCTAGCTATAAAATATAATAAAATAGAAACATGGGTAAAAGTCATAGAGGTAGCAGGTGAAGGTGGTTATCACACTTTCATGAATTCCTTAACTGATTCAAAGTTATCTCGCGCTTCTTTTGCACTACTCATGTATATACGTAACCAAGTTGATAACAAAGTCAAATCGATAGATGATAGAATTAAAACTTACGAGGAAAAACCAGGGTCTGTGAACGGTAAACTATCACTTGAAGAAAAAGTGAAGCTATATAAAGTTGTTCTTGACGCAGATGAAGAGCTTGCACTCAAAATTCATTTATCTATTAATGAAAAAATCGCTATAGCTAAAAAACTTATTCAAGCAGTTAAACAAGTCAATGAGCTCAGCGATGGGTTAGAGCTTAGCATGACTATTGGTGGCAAAATCGACGTTAATACTAAAGAGGAAAAAGAATATCTATCAACTAGTTTAAAAAAGATAGAAAGAACACAACGTCGTTTATTTTTTCTAGGCGATACTTCATTTGAAAGCAACCCAGACCTAAAACCAGAAGACATATTCAGTAAATTTGAATTTTATACAGCAGATCAACTACGCAAGGACTATAATCTTCCAAATAATCAAATGGATAGCAGCCTAAGATCGAAATTACGTCTTCCTATTTTTTTACAACGTATTTATCCTTCATTGTATATTAGAAGTCAATTCAAAGATCCAAAATACAGTGAACTAAATGAAAACCAAGTCATCGAAAGTTTTGAACAACTTGTACTAATAAACATTGTAAAAAGACAATCGGCAATACATGAATCAAAAGAAAGAATTCAAACACCAGTCTCACAAACTAAAAGTACCTTAGTGGTAGATACTGAACCGCTGAGCCCAGCCCTGCCAATCACGACACAACAGGTAGAGGTAATGAGATATTTTAATCAACCATCTCCTGTAAAACATGAACAAACTGAGATCAAACCAGGCAATGATGCCATTAGTCATATCAGCTCATCAGAGCTTGGTACTACGGGTTTATTTAATACAAAATCCAATACACAACCTAATCTAGAACCAGTATCGACTAACCCTAACGAAACTGTTGCTCCTGGTAAAGACTCTCCAACTTTTTAATTTAGGCCATATTTGGAGTTATATTGAACATTATATAACTCCAGTTTTATTTTCGCAACACTCTAAAAGCAACGAACCATGCTAAAATAAAGTTAATAAAAAAATTAGAATAAGGAGCATGTCATGAGTAATCTATACCGATTGTTCATGCAGCGATTAATTCTACTGATAATGCTTTTATTTTTTTCAGAAACTAATTGTTTTGCAGATACGATACCCGAATTTTCGACTCCTGATCCTGTATCGATCGCCAGCTTAAACTATGAAGTACTGCAACACACATTACCCATTTATGAAAACGCTGTATCACACCCATGGGCAACGATTGCATCCGATGCGGCACTCAAACCCGGCAAGAAAAATGTTGCCGTGTTGGCCTTGCGTGAGCGCCTGAAAGCGACCAGTGATCTGCAGCCAGAAAATGATACTGGATTAATGCTATTCGATCCTTACTTAACAGAAGCCGTAAAACATTTTCAATTTACTCATGGTTTAGATGCGGACGGCATCGTAGGCTCCAGCACACTCTATGAATTAAACATACCGCCTGAACAAAGACTCATGCAAATCAGGGTCAATATGGATAGATGGGCAAAGCTTGCTCACGAACTTGGTAATCGTTACATTTTAATCAATATACCCGCCTACCGACTCGAGTTAGTCGATAATGGACAAAGAGTATTAACTATGAGAGCTGTCGTTGGAAAACCGGAACGACCCACTCCTGAAATTATTTCCACCGTCACACGACTTGTGCTCAATCCTTATTGGAATGTGCCTAAACGTATTGCACAACGAGACATTATTCCTAAAGTTATCGAAAATCCGGATTATCTTACCCAATTGAATATTAAAATTTTCGATCGCCAGGAAGTGGATGCAACAGAAATTTATCCTAGTGAAATTGATTGGAACCAAGCCTTAGATAATGGTTTTCCCTATCATTTACGCCAAGAACCAGGCGAACAAAATGCTTTGGGGCTCGTTAAATTTGAATTTCAAAATTCAAATGATATTTATCTGCATGATACCCCTGCGAAAGACTTATTCGATAAGGATAGACGTGCTTTCAGTTCGGGGTGCATACGTTTAGAACGAGCTTTTGACCTTGCCGATTATCTTATGGACAGTGATCCGAAATGGAATGATGAAATGGTCTATGACATTTTAAATCAAGGTAAAACTAAATACATTAAAGTTGCAAAACCTACTAAAGTCATTATTACCTATCTCACGACTTGGGTTGATGATCAGGGAAATTTGCAGTTTAGAGATGATTTATATGGATTGGATGGTGTGAGCCAGCCTGTTTATTAATGCTTTACACTAAACAGAAACATGGTTAGTCTCTAGCTTTTATAAATAATGATAGCAAATCCTATGCAAATAAAATCTCTTCGTCTAAAAAAGAACCAAGACCGACGCTTACGTTCAGGTCATGTTTGGATCTATAGCAATGAAGTGGATACCAGTGTTTCGCCTATAAAATCTTTTATACCAGGCGAAGAAGTTATCATTGAATCTCATAATAAATCTATCTTAGGCGTTGCCTATGTTAATCCTCAATCTTTAATCATGGGACGTTTATTTTCACGTGATTCTAAAGAACGTTTGGATCTGGATTTTTTCTGCCGCCACATTCAATCAGCTCTTAACTTAAGGTCCCGAGTGTTTAACAAACCTTATTACAGGCTGATATATGGCGAAAGTGATAATTTGCCGGGTTTAATTGCCGATCGATTTGGTGATGTGCTTGCCATTCAATTAAACACCGCTGGGATGGATGCAAGAAAAGATATTATCATCGATGCATTTCTAAAAGTTATTCCTGAACTTACATCTATTTTATTTAAAAACGACAGTGCTTCACGCAAACCTGAGGGTTTAGAAAGTTTAGTATCTGCAGGTTTTGGTACTCCGCCTGAAAAAGTGACGTTAGAAGAAAATAATGTACTATTTCAAGCTCCATTATGGTCAGGACAAAAAACTGGTTGGTTTTATGACCATCGATCTAATCGTTTAGCATTAAAAAATTATGTGACGGAAAAACGTGTACTTGATGTTTTCAGTTATTTAGGTGGATGGGGCATTCAAGCTGCCGTTTTTGGAGCATCATCCGTGACTTGTGTCGACTCTTCAAAACTATCCGCCGATTGGATTCGTGAAAATGCTGCCCTTAACAACGTAAACAAAAAAATCTCTATCATGACTGAAGATGCTTTTGTAGCTTTGAAAAATTTGTATCAAGCTAAAGAAAAATTCGATGTTATCATTCTCGACCCGCCTGCTTTTATAAAAAAACAAAAAGATATGAAAGAAGGTCTATTAGCGTATCAACGTATTAATGAAGCTGCGCTAAAATTACTAGCACCAGAAGGTATCTTAATTTCATGTTCTTGCTCCATGCATTTAACCTATGAAAACTTGATTGAAGCCATACGACGCGCGGCTTATCGTAGCGATATGTCATTACAAATCTTGGAACGTGGACATCAAGGAATCGATCACCCTATTCATCTCGCGATTCCTGAAACGGATTATTTAAAAATGGTCATCACAAGAAAACTATAAATCATTTTCTCACAGGCTGATGCGATTCTATCAACTTATACTGATACCACGCATTACGTTCTGCTTCTGAAAATTGATCCAGGTATTTTTCCACAGGAAGCAATTTGGCTTGTAACTCTGGAAGTGTACGTAAAGCAAATTCTCGTAATAAACCTTTAATTTGTGGAGACTTCAAAATAGTCGCCTGGGAATATTTTTTACGTTGCAGCTTCAAGATTGTTTTAATAGATCCTTCCGCATATTGATAAAAACTTTCCATGAAATGCTTTTGTTTCACTTCACTCAAAGACATTATCGTTTCATCAATCAACTCTTCTCTGTATTCAGCATAAGCTGATTCAATAGCTTCTGCATTACGCTGTAGTTCTTTTAAATTTGCCTTAGCAATATCATCTTCACGCTTTTTTTGCTTTTGTGAATCATGACTTTTCTTTGCGGGTTTATAATCATTTTTCAAAGCGCTCATAAAATAAGCAGCGAGATTTTTGACTTTCCCCGATTGATAATTTTTAGACGTTTCAACAACAGTAATTTTTTCTAAGATAAATGTTTGCTCATAATTTGTTAATACTTTTTCTGCTTGGCTAGGCGACAAACCAAACTCCATAATCATTTTAGATCGCAATTGTGAGACCTGGTTATCTTTCTCACTCGTCAACTCATCATGTTGTATAGTCGTCCCTAAACGTGTTTTCTTGGCTCTTTCTTTGAGAATAAATCTGACTTTAACAACTTGTCGTCGTTCTCGCATGAGTTCTGGCTCAACAAGCAAATCTGAATAAGTATTCACTTCCTCAACAGACTTATCTAGCACTCTTCGTTTAAAATCACGAAATATGGTATAGTTACTTGCAGGAACTCCCATTAATTTACGAAATGTTTCGATATCAAACCATTTCGTATGTGGTAATCCACGATAACGTATGCAATTTTCATACAATGCAAGACCATAGCTTGATTTAAAGCGCGATTGTATATAAAGATTAATCTTGCCAAACATAGTAGGCGAGTGCAGCAATTGCTTCATTCGAGGCGAATAAGCAAAATAACAAACAGGACCTTGTAAACTCACGCTTGCTAAAATAGAACTCGCGGTCCAATCTTCAACACCTGTCGTGTCATTTACCACATTCCATTCAATAACCGTTGACAATAAACCTTTTAATGCGTCTTTTATCGCACCATGATTATTGCCACTGTATTCAATAAGATTACAAAGTTGGCGAATACTAATTTCATGCTCTTCTTTTTGTAGCAATTCGCCATAAGCGTGATAAAGCAAAGCATTACTGATTTTACGTTGTAGTAAACTAAACGTATTCGAGCAATGTATAGTCGCCGCATGTTTTTTTAATTCATGCCTGGATAATGTTTTTTCTGATCCCACAGTTGTCACAGTTAATCCCATAGCTGTCACACACCCTTACCATAAATGTCACATTAACTTCCCACAAGTGTCACCAAAAATCCCACAAGTGTCACCACTCAACCCTATATTTACAAACTTTTCAAAAAGTTACAGCGCTCTAAACAAAAGATAAACTAAAAGATAAACATAAACACAACATCGTAGTGTTGTTATTTTTTTAATATTTATTTCTTACGATGTTAAATAGATGATATATTAAGTCGTTACGTAATACAATCAAAGGGAGTTTCATATGAAAATCATCGCATTTCTTAATAATAAAGGCGGTGTAGGGAAAACAACGTGCAGTAGAACAATGGCTGAATACCTTAGTAAAGTAAAAAAAAAACCAACTCTGGCTATTGATTTTGATCCACAATGTAACTTCTCTCACCAATATCTTAAAATGGAAATTGATCCTGCATCACCAGAAGGATTAATGCCTCCTATACACCCTGATTTTAATCCAGATGATCCAGACGATACGGATTGGGATGGACGCAGCAGCATTGCTGAAATTTTTTATGGACAAGGTGTTGTACCTTATCCGACCTATATCGAACATTTAGATTTAGCACCAGGACATGCTGACAAATTGCTTGCTGCAGAAGCGGTCAGAAAAACAGAAGTTGTTGAAAAAGTACACAAACAACTCACTAATTTCTTAAATTCTCCTGATGTTAGATCGACTTATGAAACAGTAGTCATTGATACTGCACCTTCAAAAGGACCTTTAACAGTCAGTGTTATCAAAGCTGCGACTCATATTATTATTCCATCAGTGATGGAAGAACAACCGGTACAAGGTATTTATGGAATGCTGCAATTATGGATGCAGGAATCCCTTACACGTGAAAAAAATCGACCTTTGCAACTGATAGGTATACTTCCTAATATGTTTAAACAAACGCGTTTACATAAAGATATTCTTACAAGTTTGCAAGATAACACAGCCATCGGAAAATACATTATGCCAGTTAAACTAAGTCAACGTATCGTGTTTGCTGAAATTGATTCAGAAGATGCTAACCCACGTTCGATCTTTGATTTTCAAGGTAATCATGTTGCAGCACAGGAAGCTAATGGGTGGCTTGAGGTAATGAAAGACCCGTTATATTTTTTAAAAAAGTAGCAGTTAAATGAATGTCGGGATG
>JABDBK010000010.1:46080-51370 GCA_013288655.1 Gammaproteobacteria bacterium
TCAGAGAGGATATTCGCACATGACTAAAAAAAAGCGTTTTGGCGTTTCGCAAGCATTAAGTAGAGGTTTAACTGAAACTATCAATGTTGTGGAAAATAATACTGGAATATTTCGAAATACTATTTTACCTCTATCACGAATCGAATTAGATCCTGATAACCCAAGAAAATTAGCTATTTCACTTTCTGATGTTAATGATGGCATTGATAAAAATGATCCACTGTTATCACGTAAAAACGATGAACTAGAACGATTGCAAGAACTTGCATCCACTATAGAAAGCAGTGGTGTTATTAATCCTATTGTCGTCTATAAACGTAATGAATTATACCGAGTTGTTGCAGGTGAACGTCGTTGTTTAGCCTCAATTTTAGCGGGTAAACTTGAGATAGAAGCACGCGTATATAATGAAAAACCAAAGGGCTTTGAACTAAAGCTTATTCAATGGATAGAAAACACGGCTAGAGAAGATCTTACACTCGAAGAACGTATTAATAACATTCAAGACATTATCACTGAATATCAACACCAACATCCCGACATTCATTTAACTGCTACTTTTTTAAAAAATATAACGGGTCTTTCATTACCTCAAGCCACCTATTATCTTGCAGTGTTAAATGCACCAGACGATGTGAAACATCAAATAGAACGTGGTAATATTCGCAGCCTGGATAAAGCAGCTATCATTTGTGCTATTGATCATGAAGAAGTTCGTCAAGAAGCTCTACAAGCATGTATTGATGGATGTAGTTTAAAAGAATTACGCAGAATAGTTGCTCGTGGTAAACAAGCAGTAAAACAAAAGCCAACTATTAAATCTTCACTCGCAAAACGCGGCAGGGCAGTATCAAGAATTAATATGGGTTTTACATTAAATACAAATGTTGTTCAAACACTTGTAGAATCAGTCATCAATAGGATTGAATATAAGAAATATGCTCATATCTTTGTAAATATAGATTGGGCCCATTTGGACCAAACTTCAAGAGCATTCAAAAAGCTCGTTGAAATTTTAGAACATGAATTCGTGAGATAGGACAATGATGAAAGCAATGATGACATCCATTAAATTACAAAAAAAACTACATTTCACTATGCAGCAACGCATTATCAGTGACGGTTATGGTATGCGTGGAAAAAGTAAATGGATAGTTGAAGCTATTGAATCTTTTTTAAAACTTGATGATTATCCGACATTGGCTGATATTGCATGTGACATGGACCAACTCACTGAAGTTATTAGTATTCGCTTGCCAGATATACTCATGTCAAAAATGGATAAGGCGATTATTGAAGTCCGCCGTCATTATCCTGCAATGGAAGGTGTAAAAAGCAATCTTATCAGAGCAAGCATCATGCAACGCCTTATTCGGGAAGCTACTTCGGTGACCGAACAATAGCGTAACTTATTGATAATTATCAATATTAATTGATTTTAAATGCCCGCTCTTTGAGTCCAAAGATAGATAAAATGTGACATCTATGGGATATTAAAGAGAGCGAGTTTTATTTACCTGTGACATATGTGGGATATTTATAAGTTTCACGTATTATCAAGGGTATTTTGTTAAATAGTGAAAACTAGTGGTTTATTATGCAACTATTATAAAAGCATAAAATTATACCTATGGCGAAATAAACTGTCGTGACAGCTCCAACAAAGAGGAGGAAATACAAGATTACTTTCAGCCATTCCGGCAAAATATGAATATGCTGCATGTTAGCCGGCACAGATAAACATTCATCGCATTTTATTAATAAATCAATCTGTGACCATAGAAGTGGAGGGAAATATAAATAGGTTATTGAAATAAACTCACCAGGGGCTAAACTCTCAATAGATATTTCATTATTTTCCTTCTGATGATTAATGGGAGGAGAGATTGTGTAATTATTGGGTAAAACTCCATGCATGATTCTGACATTCCTAGCCGGAGCTTTACCTATATTTCCTATTACTAAAGAATGGGATCTAACTGGCACAGGCTGGCCATGTTCCGGCATATAATTGGTCCCATCAGTATTTTTTAAAATCACTTCGGATATATGACTTGTAAATCTGATTAACTTCGGCTTTTTTTGAAAAAATTGAGTAAGTAATAAACCTATTATAGTAATAGCTAATGAAGAAAAGAATTGAATTATCTGTATTATCTCAGGTCGCATTGCTTGACTCCTTTTAATTAGAAATTTTAATACCCCAATGTCCAAACCATTTAGCTAATTCATCTTCAGATTTTACATTCCTAGAAATGTCTAAAAACATTTGAACACGTTCTATTTCAGAAGCTTGAATATCATATCCATTCAATATAAGAAATAATCGGGACACAACATACCCGGTGCGTTTATTTCCATCTATAAATGGCTGATTATTGCTAATTCTATAACCATAAATAGCTGCTAATTTAAATAAGTCAGCTTTTTCATAATGGTAAACATTCTTAGGCGCACTTATAGCGGATTGCAATAATCCGGCATCTCTAATCCCTTGTCGACCACCATGTTCGGCTAATTGCTCTGCGTGAATCGCATAGACAACTTCATCGAGTATCCATTCAGGTTCATTCGTCACGAAAACCATCCTATTTTATTTTGAGATTATTTTTTTCTTCTTCAGTACTGCATTCAGCAAGCGCTTTTAGAACATTTCTATCTTCGCGCATAATTTTTTGCGCGATTTTCATTTGTTGTACAAATTTTTCGTCATAGGAAACAACCTCGTATCCATTTGTGGTTTCGATTAAATAAACAAAGTCGCCTTTGTGTACTTTTAATTTACCAAGCGCTTCTCTGGGTAAAACAATACCTGCAGAATTACCAATTGTTGTCACTTTTGCCTTTAACATCGAGTTATCCTCTATTTACTTAATTAAATTATAACAAATGTTATAACATAAAACAACTTAATTAACTCATTGTTTTATAAAGGAAAAAAATGTTCCATGAGGAACATCTCTCGTTTATTGCTTTTCTAGTGTTGATATAATTGCCAAAAGACTACTTTCTACCTTTTTATTCATCTCTATTTGTCTTGACCAGCCATATTGCACAGCAGTATTGAGTATCTTTTTTGTTTCTTCTAATTGTCGCTTGTGTTGATCCATAAACTGAGTAGTAGTTCTAAAATGACTACACCCAAGACATGCATTTGCATGCGGACAGCCTCCCTGTTGAATTGGTAATCCGCAATATCCATTAGGCAGAGATTGTGCAAGTATATTTCGTTTGAGCCATTTTAAATCTTCAGCAACTTCGATATTTTCTTGCTCATGTATAACTTTCCCAGTTATATCGACCATTTTGCCGTGAAATTTCGCAAATTCAGCTTTCATTGTACTATCATGTAGATAAGCATAGTTCATAGTCATTTCAGGAGAGTTGTGTTTTAAGTAACGTTGAACAATATGTGCGGGCATTCCTGCGTTTATCATTCTAGTACCAACTGTATGTCTAAATTGATGTAACTGAAAATGCCAAAGGTTGTTATCTAATCCTTTAATACTATGTTTTATGCCAAGTTGATTTAGAGCATTAGAAACAATATAAGGCTGTATTGGCCCATATTTTTTATTAGTAAAAAGGTATTTGATTTCATTTGATTTATGTTGGATAGTTATCCATTCTTGTTGTTCTTTTATGACTGAGGCTATTTCATGGCTAATAGGAATAGTCTCTTCTTTTTTCATCTTGAATTCATAATAACGAAGGAAATAATCTCCCTCTGAATCTCTTATAAGACAGTTAAGGGGCAGTGCACAAATTTCACCTGGTCTTCTACCTGTATGTTGAAGTATTACCACGAATCTGCGGAGGTCAGGCAATAAATCATCTATATATTTGTTAAGTTGATCAAGTACGATATTTGGAATATAACGAGGTTTCCCCCGTCTTACAGGTAATCTATCTTCACGAAACATAATTTTTTCTTTTGTAATATTTTCCCAATTTTCTATGCTCGCGAGTGTCATCATCAGTTTAATATGCGTAATAAGCTTATTTTTAGCTTCATTAACACCGGGTAAGTTGTGTACATATTCAATATAGGAAAGCATTAGTGTTCTATTAATATCTTGTGGTTGTACAATGCGATTATATGTGGATAAAAAATTAGAGAAATGAACAATGGATCTGATATATTGTTGAATTGTATAATAGACTTTAGTAGCAGCTTGATAACGGATAAATCGTTTAGCTAGTTTACGCAACCATTCTGGATTTATCTTTTTAAAGCTTATATGGGTTGTTGTAATATATGGCACTGTTTTGATCCCTGCTGCTTCTAACTCCCATATATCACTCTGATATACAGTTTCACGATCATTAATTAATTCACTATTGTCTATTATTAGATTAATTTTTGATAAACTCATCCGCAGCACTCCTTATCTCATATTTTTTCAATGCATTTTTTATATCTTGAGAAGATAAATGTGTGTATATATTTATTGTAGTTTGGATATTAAGATGTCCTAAGCGTTTTTGTACCAGTGCCATATCCCAACCCTGCTGAATTAATTCTGTGGCATGAGTATGCCGCAACATATGTGGTGTAGTTTTGCATCCGATAACCTTAGAAATACGCTTAAATAAGTCTTGTATCGCTGTGTACTTAAGAGGTTGACCACGCTTTTGTCCTTTAAGACAAACAAATACATATTCAGATTCAATGTCTTCTAACTCAGACAGAACATAGTTGGTGTAAAGCTTCATAAGAGATGATGAAATAGGCAAAATATTCGCACTATTAGACTTAGAGCGTGAACCATTTTCGTTATTACTTCGTGGTATTAAATGAATTTCATTATTCCAGCTGTGAATATCTTTATGACGTATACCCAACAGTTGACCGATACGCATTCCTGTTTCATGCAGTGTACAAATTATTAACTTATCCCGCAGACAATAACAAGCCGCGAGCATTTGTTCAATCAGTTGACGATCTATAGTACGAGGTTGCTTTGTAGGTATTTTAATTTTTAAAGTTCGCGTTTTAGCAAGGTTTGTTGTATTTAAGTGATTTAAAAATGATTTATACTTTGGATTTATTGCGATTCTCGTGCTGTATAAGTCCAAATTTTCAACATTACCAATTTGTTCATGGAATTTATAAAAAGCCGTAACTGCAGCAAGTGCAGCATTGATTGTGCTTTCAGTACGGATTGATGTGACTTGATGCGTGCTGATGATATTCTTTGCAGGTGATCTTAACCAGGTAATGAATGCAGCTAAATGATCTAATTTTACTGTTGTCCATTCTAATCTTTTATCTTGTAAGTATTCCCAA
>JABDBK010000011.1 GCA_013288655.1 Gammaproteobacteria bacterium
TACAAAGTGCTCATGGCGCGATTTGCAGCGATACAGGGCTTAGTCATTTAGCTGCAGCATTGAATGTCCCGGCCTTAACTTTATATGGCTCAACCAGTACACAATTTATTGGGACTACGGGTTTGCATCAAACACATATGGTATCTTCGTTTGCATGTATAAAATGTTACAAGCAAGAGTGTAACTATGAAAATCAGAATCATGTGGATGCTTTGTGTCAGCTTACCATGCGGCCTGATATGGTTTGGGAGAAGTTTAAGTTAGCCTTTCATATCTCTTGAATCACTTCCGACATTTTCAGGAATAATATTCGCTTCGTTTTCCGCATACTGTGTAGAGTCCTCAAGTACAACAAGATGGGGGTCATTTTCGGGCGAAGTTTCTCCTATATTGTTAAAAGTGCGTTTCTTTTCATCCATAAGCAATTGATCCTTGGTAGGATAAGCCGTGATTTGAATGCGGCTATTCGATTGAATACCTTTTGCGGTGATGTTGTTTGCGATAGGAAAATAATTTCCATAACCTACATAAGTGAGTTTACGGGTGTCATTACTTCTTTGTTTGAAGTTATTTACGCCTTGTGACCACAGAAAAGCGGCAACCACGCGTGCACGTTTTTCAGTGATTCGGCGTTCCATCTTGCTGGTACCAAAACCACTGCTATTACCCGAAACTAGAATACTTTGACAGCATAGACGATTAAGCACTTTGGCGGCGCTTCGTAATGCCGCGTTACCCATGGGGGTGAGGTCGCTTGAGTTATCGTCGAATACGCTGCTGGTGGGAAGTTCGATAGTGAGATAATCTCCTACGACAAAAACTTGACCGCCTGCATGATAAATACCTGCCGCATCATAACGTATGGTTGACATATAATAACCTATGCCTGCACCACCCACTCCAGCTGCTCCGAGTAAGGCGTGATTGGTTACACCAAAAGCCGCTGCCGTTCCAAAACCTGCAACGCCGCCAGCGGCAGTTTCAACAGGGTCCCCTGTGCTATGATTGGTGCTGCTTAACGGGTTGTAACTACATGCGGTAAGCATAAGTAATATTAACAAATACAGTTGATAAATCATGCGGAATCCCTGGTCACTTTGTCGAAATTATAACGCGTGTGCCTTTGTGAGTACACGTATGTTATGATGATCTTGTGAACAAAGGGAGTCAGTCTATGGATCAGCGTCTGGATGCGCGGCCCTATACAACATGGCAGCTTATCAAGCTTTATTGGCAGTCTGAGCAAAAACGATCGGCTTATGTTTTGCTTCTGGTGCTCTTCATGTTCACTATCGTGCTTGTTGCTCTCGATGTCGCTTTTACCACGTGGTATAACTATTTTTATGATGCTTTGCAAGATTATGACATGCGTGGGGCTATTGATTTGTTGGCCATATTTTGTTTTATGGCAGGTGTTTATATCGTATTAGCTGTTTATCGATATTATGTACAGCAATATTTAGCATTGAAGTGGCGGCGATGGTTAACATGGCAGTTTCTTGATCGTTGGTTAGAAAAACGCAATTATTATTATTTAGAAAATTTTGATGAAGTCACGGATAATCCAGATCAACGTATTCAGGATGACATAGGCAGCCTGGTTCAATTCTCGATTTCTTTATCGCTCGGTTTAGTGAGTGCATTCGTTACTGTTTTTGCCTTTATTTTTGTATTATGGAAGCTCTCAGGTATCTTAACCATTCCTTTAGGAAGTTTAGGTACATTGCATGTGCATGGCTATTTAGTATGGGTAGGTGTGCTTTATTCAGCGATTGGAACGTATTTTACCTATAAAATTGGCAGGCCTTTAATCGGCTTGAATTTTGAGCAACAACGACGTGAAGCCAATTTTCGTTTTGCGGCCATTGATGTGCGTTCACATGCCGAACATGTCGCTTTGTATAGAGGAGAAGACGATCAAAAAAATATCTTGCGGAAGATTTTTGCCGGTGTGCTAGATAATTGGTACGCCATTATTTTGCGGCAAAAATTATTATTATGGTTTACTGCCGGCTACAATCAAGTTTCTGTGATTATTCCATTAATCGTTGCATTGCCTAATTATTTTAACAAAGTGTTTAAATTGGGCGGTTTGATACAAGCTTTATCGGCATTTGGTAAAATTCAAGATGCATTTTCTTTTATCGTTAATTCCTTTACAACGATAGCAGAATGGCGAGCTGTTACAAAACGTTTACTCACTTTCTTGAATCATATGTATGAACTGGATAAAAAAATTGAAGCACAAAATAAATTTAGTTATATACCTTCTAAAAATAATACCATTATGGCAAACCATGTATCTATTAATACTCCTCAAGGTGATGTCTTGCTCAAAAATATAGATCAGGATTTTATCCATGGAAAGCATTATGTGGTAAAAGGCAGATCAGGTATTGGGAAGAGTACTTTTGTGCGTTCATTGGCGGGTATATGGCCATTTGGTAAAGGTGAAGTTAGCCGGCCTCCGGTAGAAAATATCATGTTTATTCCGCAAACCTCGTATATGCCATTAGGAAGCTTGCGTGATGCCTTGATTTTTCCTGATAAAGTGCTGAATGTTACAGATCAAGTATTAGTGCAATTATTAAAAGATTGTGGTTTGCATCATCTGGTTAATCAACTTGATACGGTGGCGCGCTGGTCCGAACGTTTATCGGGAGGTGAATTGCAGCGTATTGCTTTTGTGCGTATCCTGATTCATAAACCGCAATGGGTTTTTCTTGATGAGAGCACTTCTTCACTGGATTTGACATCAGAAAATCAGCTTTATTTATTACTCAAGAAAAACCTGCCTGACTGTTCTGTCATTAGTGTAGGCCATAGGCCAAGTTTAGATGAATATCATGATCATGAAATTGATTTAGAAAAATATGCCAATCATAGATCGTCACAAGAAGTATTTAGTTAAACGTATAAACTGCACCCAGAGCGACTGTATCTGAAACAGGTGTCCCTAGGTCTTTGATAGTGCTATAGGCGGTGTAAAAATATTCTCCGCGAATATACCAGCAATTTAACAGAGCAAATTGTAATCCAAAGCCTATTTCTCCGCCTGTGGCAGTTGTATTAGGTTCTGAAAAGTTGGACGATACCACTCCTAATCGTAGAAAACCCAAGGTGTTTTCAGTAAATAACATCCCTGGAAGAAAGCTTACGTCATAGCTGCGATTGACTCTGACACTCGTGCCGTCCGTATCAGTATTGTTGGACAATTCGGCAGTTCCTATTGTTGCGCTCACTTCACCAGCAAGAAAAAAACTTTGGCCTAGTATTGTGCCATATCCTAGAGCAAGTTTAGGGCTGATGCCGCGATAGCTGCTATCACTTGATGTGATGCTTTGTAATAATACATTAGGATAAACATAGATACTGCTGTTGCTAGCATAACTCAAGTTCGTGTATGTTACGAACAGCATGAATAAGATAGTTTTTTTTATTAAGTCGTATCGCATGAAACACATCCATTATGTTGGAATAATGGTAATGTATAAAAGATGAATTTACTAGGGATATATCCATGAGTTTTTATTTAATAAATCAAGACCCCGAGTCGCCTGTTATGGCTATTAAGTCTTCTAGTGTAGACAATTTAGAGCTTGTTTTTAAGAAAAGAGAATGTAGCAAGTGGGCTAGTATTATTACCGAATGGTTTGACGATAAAGGCCCTTTTAGGGCTGTCTCGCAGAGAGGCGATGAGTTGAAAATAAGAACTATAGCTGTGCATGATGGTCATAGTTTTGAAAAGTTGATTGCTCCCCTTATTTCGGAGCGCGAAATCGAGGTGTTGCTTACGACTTTAGTGAATCATAACTGTCTTACAGAACAGTATAAGCAAGATTTATTTCGAGAATTGAGTCATCATTTTGCAATCATGCGTCTTAATTTATTGCAAACGCAAGTCAAAGAACTTTTGGACCGGCTTACCCGCGCGAATAAAGTGGGAGTTGTGCTGCTTCATAGGGTGGGTTCAACAGAAGAATTTCCTATTACGCCTGAAAGTAAAAACAATATTTTAGTTTCTATGAAACAATTGAAGCAAATGATAGAAATCATAACTAAAATGATGGCAGAAAAAGTAGTTATCACAAAAGAAGAAGTCACGCTATTTCGATCATTTAAACCGTCTTGTGATATTAAGACCGAACCTCCATTGGAAAAAGATTGGTTTCTGGATGAGCCGTTTTCTGAAAAGGTCGCTTTATTTGTACGGGATTTTGATACATTCTTGACGGATTCTCTTGCAAGAAGTTTATCTGCTGGATCCGCAAGACTTGGGTTGTACAAGCACAATTCTGATCAAAAATTGACCAATCCGGAGGTTAAAATGTTGCGAAGAACTTGTACGATTCTTTAGTAATATTTATGTTATTTTTCATCTTTTGATGCTGAATTATGCTATTATGACACCGCTTTATCGAGATAGGATAGAGCCATTAAAAACTATTATGAAGGTGTGAGGATCTATGTACGGATTATTACAATTACCTTGGTGGGGTGATCTCATCGCCCTGCTGGTTATGACACAGATCACTATTTTTGGTGTCACTGTTTATTTACATCGCTGCCAGGCACATCGTGCACTGGAGCTGCATCCTGTTGCGAGCCATTTTTTCCGGCTTTGGTTGTGGATGACAACGGGTATGGTTACTAAACAATGGACTGCTATCCACCGTAAACATCATGCAAAAGTAGAGACCCCCGAAGATCCTCATAGTCCGCAAATTGAGGGGATTTGGAAAGTATTATTTCAAGGTGCTGAGCTGTATCGCAAAGAAAGCCGCAATAAAGAAACCTTGGAACGTTATGGCCAAGGGACTCCTGATGACTGGATGGAACGAAATGTTTATACCAAGCATAGCGCTATGGGTATTACATTAATGCTTATTCTTGATTTGGCATTATTTGGCACTATCGGTCTTGCCATCTGGGCAGTGCAAATGGCATGGATTCCTTTCTGGGCGGCAGGTGTGGTAAACGGCGTAGCTCACTATATCGGCTATCGCAATTTTGAATGCCAGGATGCATCGCGAAATCTCACGCCTATCGCTTTTTTTATTGGCGGTGAAGAACTGCATAATAACCACCATACTTATGGTACATCAGCCAAGTTTTCTGTGAAGTGGTGGGAATTTGATATGGGCTGGATGATTATACGTATGTTACAATTTTTGGGACTTGCAAAACCAAAACGTATCCCTCCAAAGCCAGAACTTGTTGCCAATAAAGCTGTCGTTGATATTGAAACGGTAAAAGGCGTTATTACTCACCGTTTTCATGTATTAGCTCGTTATTGTCATGATGTGATACAGCCTGTATTTAGAGATGAAAGCCATAAGGCGAGTGAATCTGGAAAAGCCTTACCGCATGGTATTCGTACTGTATTGATGCGCGAGCCATCTTTGGTTGATGCGTCAAGTCAGGCGCAATTACATAAGACGCTTGAGCAATATCGTTCGCTTAATGTGGTATATCAATTTCGCATCAAATTACAACATATTTGGGCGAGAAGTACTGCAAGTCAAACTGAGTTATTAGAGCTATTGCAAGACTGGTGTAAACAAGCTGAAGCATCGGGTATTGCTGTGCTGCGTGATTTTGTGACGCATTTGAAGGGTTATGTGCCGCAAAAAGCTTAGTTTTTGTGTGGTGGGCATGTCGCTGAGAAGCGCTCCTTTGCCCACCCTACATTTTAGATTTTACCTTCTTCAAACAGCACATGCATACCAGTCTTGCCGGTTTCAGCATTATAAGCACGTTTATCAAAGTGCTTTTGTTTTAACTTTTCAGTGGTAGTACGTTTGTTCTTGGTGGTCGTACGAAAGGTTCCGGTTTTTTTACCGGCTTTGGTCAAACCCGTGGAAACCATTTTAATTTTATCGCGCATATGAGTACCTTTTAAGCTCTATCTTGCTTTTCGCGTTTTTTGATCATTTCTAAAACATGTTCTAAGCCGAGTTTGTCAATTATTCGCATGCCTTTGGTGCTGACGCGTAATTTAACAAAGCGTTTTTGACTTTCTAGCCAATAACGATGCTCCTGGAGATTTGGAACAAATCGTCTCTTGGTTTTATTGTTGGCATGGGAAACGTTATTGCCGACTAAAGGGCCTTTTCCCGTGACTTGACATACTTTTGACATACTTACTTCTCCAAATCGATATATTTTGCACATAGGCAGGGGGCGATTTATACCAGAAATTGCTTAGGGAAGCAACTGTTAAAGTAGCCCTGTCTCAGCAAAAGAAAAGCACCCTTGGTTTCCCACAATAATATGATCAATAATGGGGATTTCAATAAGCGCTAATGCTTTTTTTAATAATTGTGTCACCTCAATGTCAGCCTGACTGGGGGTGGCACTTCCTGACGGGTGATTATGCGCTAAAATTATTTTAGCCGCATTATGTTTTAAGGCACGTTTGACGACCTCGCGGGGATAAACACTGGCTTCGTTGATGGTTCCATAAAATAATTCATCGAAGCTGATCATGCGGTTTTGGATGTCTAAAAATAAACAAGCAAAGACTTCGTTTTGATAGCTGTGTAAGCGATTTATTATGAATCGTTTGGTTAACACACTATTGTTCAGTGGTTCGCCTAATATCACATCTTCTTCCAGATAACGACGCCCTAGTTCTATGGCTCCCTGAAGCATAGCGTATTTAGCTTTTCCTAAGCCGCGTTTTTGACATAATTGATGGGGAGCGGTATTAAAAAGCTTTTTTAAGCTGCCATATTCACATAATAATTCGCGGGCGATATCGACCGCAGATTTGCCGCGGACACCTGTACGTAAAAAAATGGCGATTAACTCTGTATCAGATAAATGTTTGGCGCCATAAGTTAAAATTTTTTCTCGTGGCTGCTCATTAAGAGGCCAATGGGCTATGGTCATGGGAGTTCCTGATTAACGGTGTCATTCCCGCCCTCGAATGTTTTTATCGAGGGGGGATGGGGAAAGGAGGGGGTTACTTAATGCTAATCAAATGTACTTTAAATACTAAGGTTTCATTCGGTCCAATGAGGCCGCCTGCGCCTGCTTCACCATAAGCCAGGGTGGATGGGACATAAAGCATCCAGGTAGAGCCTTCACTCATGAGTTGTAAAGCTTCAGTCCAACCAGGGATGACGCCATTCACGGGGAAAGTTGCAGGTTGTCCGCGTTTGTAAGAACTATCAAAGACTTGGCCATTGATTAGTTTACCTTCGTAATCGACGGTGACGAGATCATTTTTGCTCGGTTTTTTCCCCGTACCTTGGGTAATCACTTGATATTGTAAGCCGCTAGGCAAGGTTATCACGCCTTTTTTGTTTTTATTCATTTGCATAAAAGCATCACCCTGTTTTTTAGCCATTTCCGAGGGGGTGTCTTCAGCCATAGCCACTGAAGAAATAGTAAAGCTAAATAAAAGGCTTAGAAGCAAAGCACCTATGTTGTAGCAATATTTCATGGTCAAAGTCCTTGTTTGAGAGAATGTTTTTAAGGTTCAAAGTGTACAATGTTAAGTAATGTCAGAAAAGAGATATTTCGAAATTTCATCAAGATGCGATACAATCCCTATCCTTATTTGATTTTGATAGAGAATGGAACATGCAGACTGAAAAAGTTTTAGATACAACCGAACAAAGTATGCCTCATGGTGTACCATTACCCATACAATTAAAAATTTTAGACGCGCGCATAGGCACAGAATACCCTTTGCCCAGTTATGCGACTGCCGCTTCAGCAGGTTTGGATTTGCGTGCCTGTCTAGATAAGACTTTAACGATTCAACCAGGTGAAACTCAACTCATTCCAACAGGTATTGCCATTTATATAGGTGATCCACATTTAGCCGCAGTCATTTTGCCGCGATCAGGTTTGGGTCATAAACATGGAATCGTATTGGGCAATTTGGTGGGGCTAATTGACGCTGACTATCAAGGGCCGCTAATGATTTCATGCTGGAACCGTGGGACAGCAGCTTATAACATTGAGCCGGGAGATAGAATTGCGCAACTGGTTTTCCTTCCTGTTGCACGCACTCAATTTCAGGTCGTCACGGATTTTCATGAAACCACTCGCGGTGAAGGTGGTTTTGGCCATTCAGGGAAAAATTAATATATGTTAACAGATCATATCAATGCATTGATTCATCCATCGATTTTTCGTGCTTACGATATACGCGGCATTGTGGGTAAAACACTTACGGAACAAAATGTTCACGCGATTGGTCGAGCTATTGGAACCATGGCGATGGAAGCGGGTGAAAAATGCATGGCAGTCGGTCGGGATGGTCGCTTATCAGGGCCGCCTTTATTCGATGCATTATGCGCGGGTATTTTATCGACGGGATGTGATGTTATCGATATCGGTATGGTGCCAACCCCTTTGCTTTATTATGCGACTTTTGTCACGCAAACCAGCTCGGGTGTGATGTTGACGGGCAGTCATAATCCTGCAGAATACAATGGCTTAAAAATGATGATAGCCAGACAAACGCTGACAGAAAATCAGATTAAAAAGCTTTATCACTCTGTGATAGAGGGCCATTTTTTGCAAGGCGCAGGTCAGATGAGTTCTCTCGACATACGAGAACGTTATATAAACCATGTTTCGTCAGCTATAAAACTTAACAGACCACTAAAAATTGTCGTTGATTGTGGAAACGGTGTTGCCGGATGCATTGCACCTGCTTTATATAAGCAAATGGGTTGCGAAGTGATAGAATTGTTTTGTGACATCGATGGACGATTTCCAAATCATCATCCTGATCCTAGCCAACCCGAAAATTTACACGATTTAATCGCTGCTATAAAAGAACATAACGCCGATATGGGATTAGCATTTGATGGTGATGGCGATAGATTAGGTATGGTCACAAATCAAGGAGAAGTGATTTGGCCTGATAGACAACTCATGCTATTTGCAAAATCTATCTTGGCTCATAAGCCCGGTGCAAAAATTATTTATGATGTAAAGTGCAGTCATCATTTAGCTACGATGATTAAAGCATTAGGCGGTGAACCTATTATGTGGAAAACAGGGCATTCATTCATAAAAGCCAAGCTAGGTGAAACAGAGGCCGCTCTCGCTGGAGAAATGAGCGGACATATTTTCTTTAAAGATGGTTGGTATGGGTTTGATGATGCCATTTATGCTGGCGCACGTTTGTTGCAAATTGCAGCGAGTGATACGAGAGATGTGAACGCTATATTTAATGATATTCCAAACAGTATTAATACCCCTGAGTTGAAAATTTATGTCGATGAAGATAAAAAATTTTCATTGATGGATACACTCATACAACTTGCCGTATTTGATGATGCGGAAAAAGTCACTATTGATGGTTTGCGAGTGAATTTCAAGGATGGTTGGGGTTTAGTGAGACCATCCAATACCACGCCTTGTTTAGTGTTGCGATTTGAAGCAGAAACAGAAAACGCTTTGTTTCGTATTCAAAAGGCATTCAGAGAGCTGCTATTATCCATACAATCTGATTTGGTATTGCCTTTTTGAAAACTGCATATGATATCGTGATAGTGGGTAGTGGTGTGGTAGGTGCTGTCGCGGCGCTCGCCATTGCTAAACAAACGTCCCTCACTGTTGCTGTAGTTGAGGCAAAAGAGCATCATGATACATGGCATGAGGACAGTTATGATGCTCGTGTAAGTGCTATTTCTCACGCTTCTAAACATATATTCAAACATCTTGGTGTTTGGCAAGCTATTCAGTTAAAACGCATCAGTCCCTACACAAAAATGCATGTGTGGGATGCTGAAGGTGCAGGTAGGATTGTTTTTGATTCTAGTGAAATAGGTGAATCAAATTTAGGTTATATCATTGAAGATAATGTCATACGCAGTAGTTTGGTGGAACAATATTCTTGTTATGAAAATATTGATTATTTATGCCCTCTTAACATTATCGAACTAAAAGAAACAGCCGAATCGATGACGCTTATTTGTGATAATGGTCGTATGATAGATGCAAAACTGCTTATTGCTGCGGATGGCGCAGATTCTCGCTTGCGTCAACTTAGACAAATTGATATGACATCATATGATTATCAGCACACAGCCATTATAGCGACTGTGCATACATCATTACCGCATCAACATACTGCCTGGCAACGGTTTTTGCCATCAGGTCCGCTTGCGTTTTTGCCTTTGAAAAATGTTCATGCTTCATCAATTGTCTGGTCAGCAACGCATGATTATGCAAAACAACTTATGCAATATGATGAAAGTCATTTTAAAACTGAATTAGCAAAACAATTCGACTATACCTTGGGAGAGATAGAACATATTTCGGAACGTTATGCTTTTCCTCTGCGTATGCGCCATGCTAAGCACTATGTGCAACATCGTTTTGCTTTGGTGGGTGATGCAGCCCATACCATACATCCCTTGGCCGGCCAGGGAGTCAATCTTGGCATATTAGATGCCGCAGCTTTAGCAGAAACGATAGCTGTAGCGCATGATAAGCATCGTGATTATGCTTCACTTCCAGCATTACGCCGTTATGAGCGCTGGAGAAAAACCGATACGCTTGCGATGCTTGCGATGGTGGAAGTATTAAAACAATTATTTGCAAATCAACATACGACAATAAAATATATTCGTAATGCAGGTTTAAACTTTACGAATCAAATGCCATGGATGAAACAATTTTTAATGCAATATGCTTTAGGTAAGCGTTCAGATTTACCTAAAATGACTCATGTATTGGAGAAACTATGTTTTTAATTAAAATTACTTATACGAAACCTCTTGATGTTGTTGAACCCTACGTTGCTCCACACAGGGAATTTCTTAAACAAGGCTACGAAAAAGATTATTTGGTGGTATCCGGCCCGCAGAATCCACGCGTAGGCGGGATTATTATTTCGCAATTAAAAAATCGTGAGCAGTTAGAGACTTTTTTTAAGCAAGACCCTTATCAAATAAATCAACTTGCTGAGTATGACATTATTGAATTTAATCCAGTCATGTTTCATCGTGATTTTGCTTGTTTTATTTAATTACTTTCTCAGCCTTAGCCAGGCGTCTAGGACTCCCTCATTAAAAAAGCCTGTCATTGCTGAGGTATCTCCAGAAATTTTTTGCCGTGAGTTCCCCTCTCCTAGCGCATGCTTTTTCACCGATAAAACTCTATCCGTTGCGAATAATGAATGTTATGATTAAGCCAAATTTAAGTACTTAATATTGGAGTAAATTATGAGCTCTGTAACAGTAAAAATGTCTTTGCATCTAGCCCCTGAAACCCATGAAATATTAGAAAAAATGTGTTCTGACAATCATTTAACCAAAAGTGACCTGTTAAGGCGATCGCTTGCTTTAATGGAAGTGGCCTTGAAATACAAAAAAAAGGGAGGACACCTCATTGTTGTTGATGACCAAGACCGTAAGATGAGCGAGATCGTTGGCCTATGAAGATTGATGATATTGGTATTGTTCTCCAGCACATGAACTTGAAGCTTGAGTCTAAAGCGCCTGGAGAACATCCTGAAGATGGAAAACTTCGTCGATTTAAAGATAAATGGCTTTTTATAACAACACTTATTTCAATTGCCGTTGTTCTCGGTGTTTGTATAAGCTTTTTAATACTAAAACCTGACTCCATATACACAGGTGTAGCATTGAATGGTGTAATTGGTTTAACGATGGCACTAGCAGGCTATTATGTTCGTGGAAAAACCAATTAAAGTTATTAGAGGCAGTCGAAATTAACTTCTTTTTAATGTATCCAGTTCGTAAGTCTAATCTTATGATCGTACTTTAGTTTTTATTTCCAAAACGGTATACTGCCTCGCCTAAGTTCAGATTATCTTAAAGGACATATTAAAAATATGGGGAAAAAAACACCATTATACGATTGTCATCTCATTGCTAAAGCGAAGATGGTAGATTTTGCGGGTTGGGACATGCCGTTAAATTATGGTTCTCAAGTCGAAGAGCATCATAAAGTACGTCAAGATGCCGGGGTATTTGATGTATCGCATATGACTATCGTGGATTTTCATGGGAAAGATGTTGCAATGTTGTTGCGCAAGTTACTTGCGAATAATATCGATCGTTTAGTCCCAGGAAAAGCATTGTATACTTGCATGTTAAATGAACAGGGCGGCGTGATAGATGATTTGATCGTCTATAAAATGTCCGATGAATTTTATCGTTTGATAGTGAATTCTGCCACTCGAGATAAAGATATTGCATGGATGCAAAAACAAGCCAGCGGTTTTACTATAGAAATGACAGAGCGTACGGATTTGGCGATGTTAGCTATTCAAGGGCCGCGTGTAAGAGATAAATTAGCGAATGTTTTGAATTCAGATGATTTACAAGCTGTGCTTGCTTTAAAAGTTTTTCATGCGGTGCAACTCAATCACTTATTTGCGGCTCGTACGGGTTATACCGGCGAAGATGGTTTTGAGGTGATATTACCTGCAAAAGATGCCGCTGCTTTTTGGCATGCTTTGTTAAAAGCGGATATACATCCTTGTGGATTAGGTGCACGTGATACCTTACGTTTAGAAGCGGGATTGAATCTTTATGGCGCGGACATGGATGAGTCTGTGACACCTTTAGTATCGAATTTAGCGTGGACGGTTGCTTTTGAACCTGCTGAACGTGATTTCATAGGAAGGGTGGCACTTCTAAAGCAAAAGCATGAAGGTATTGCTGAGTGCTTGGTGGGGCTTGTATTAATGGGCCCGGGAGTATTACGCAATCATCAAAAAGTGATTATCGATGGACTGGGTATAGGTGAAATCACCAGCGGCAGTTTTTCGCCCACTTTAAATAAAGGTATCGCACTTGCGCGAGTTCCTGCGGGCATTGGTCAACGGTGTAGAGTTGAGATTCGAGGAAAAGAAGTCGAAGCTCAAGTTATTAAGCTGCCTTTTGTGCTGTCCGGTAAAAAAAATAATATTGTTACAGCTTAGGAGTTTTAAAAATGAATAATAGCATCCCAAAAAAATTGAAATATTCGAGAACGCATGAATGGGTAAGACAAGACGATGATGTGTTGACCATTGGTATCACAGACCATGCGCAAACCATGTTGGGTGATTTGGTTTATGTGGAATTGCCCGAGCCTGAATCCAATGTAGAAACAGGCCATGAATGTGCGGTTGTTGAATCCGTGAAAGCGGCGGCCGATGTCTATTCTCCTGTTTCAGGTGAAGTGATAGAAATTAATGAGGCGCTTTTAGAAAGTCCACAGCTCATTAATGAAGATCCTTACGGCAAAGGCTGGTTGTTTAGAGTGAAGCCTTTTGAAAGTGAAATTGCGGAAGATGTTGCGAAGTTATTGACGGCTGATCAATATACAAAACAAGTGGCGTCTGAAGCGCATTAATATTTTATGTGAGGTGTTTTTATGCCATTCATTCCTCATACTGAGCATGATGTAAAAGAAATGTTAGCAACGATAGGTGTTGCCAAGCTAGAAAATTTGTTTGATGAAATTCCTGATAGTTTGCGAGTCAAGAATCTTCCGGCTATTCCCGCCAGCTTAACTGAAATGGAGTTGGCTCGTTTAATGCGGCAACGAGCAGCTTTGGATAGCGGTATGTTATGTTTCATGGGCGCAGGTGCTTATGAGCATCATATTCCTGCAGCAGTGTGGGACATTGCGAGTCGTGGGGAATTTTTAACAGCCTATACGCCTTATCAAGCCGAAGCAAGTCAAGGTACTTTGCAATTGCTTTATGAATATCAAACCATGATGGCAAGTTTGATGGGCTTGGATGTATCGAATGCATCGCTTTATGAAGGCGGCTCTGCGGCGGCTGAGGCGATATTAATGGCTGCACGATCACATCGTAAACATAAAACGTATCGTGTGCTTATTCCACGTGCCTTGCATCCTTATTATAGAGATGTCATTAAAACCATTGTGGGCCAGCAAGATATTATTCAATTGATCGAAGTACCATTTGATGCTGCAACTGGCCAAACACAGCTATCAGCCATGGAAAAAGATTTACATGATGAAGTCACCGCCGTTGTTATTCCACAACCGAATTTTTTTGGTGTGCTGGAAGATGCCGATGCCATGACAGATTGGGCGCATGCGCATGGTGCGATAGCTATTGGTGTAGTGAATCCCATGGCAATGGCATTATTAAAACCTCCTGGTCAATGGGGAAAAAAAGGGGCGGATATTGCATGCGGTGAGGGGCAACCCTTGGGTGTGCCGCTGGCATCAGGCGGGCCTTATTATGGATTTTTATGCTGCAAAAGAGATTTTGTGAGACAGTTGCCAGGCCGGATAGTGGGCCGAACGGTGGACAAAGAGGGTAAACAAGGCTTTGTTTTAACGCTGCAAGCGCGTGAACAACATATACGCCGAGCCAAAGCCACTTCTAATATCTGCACCAATCAAGGCTTGCTCGTGACAGCAAGTACGATTTATATGAGCTTGCTAGGTCCAGAAGGTTTGCGTCAAGTTGCGGAAGCTTGTTACTTGAATGCGCAATACTTAAAGAAAAAATTGGAAATCTTGCATGGTGTTGAAGTGGTATTTCATAGTCCTTGTTTTCATGAGATAGTCGTACGATTAAGTAAACCAGTGGATAAGATATTAAGACTTTTGGCGAACGATAAAATACAAGCGGGTTTTAATCTTGCGCCAATTTACCCTGAATTGGGCGAGTGTTTACTCATTTGCGTTACGGAAACCAAGACAGAAGCAGATATAGAATGGTTTGTTAAGTGTTTGGCTCAAGTTTTAGCTATGAATTCATCCACAATAAAAAATATTGAGTGTGCGAAATAACGGAGAATGTTGTCATGTCAGAACTTATTTTTGATCAATCAAGATCCGGTCGTTATGCTAAAGCGCAAGCACCTAAAAAAAGTGTAAAGATAGACATTCCTGCTCATTTACTGAGAAAGGATAAACCTTTTTTACCCGAAGTTTCAGAATTACAGGCAGTGCGGCATTATACTCGGCTTTCACGAAAAAATTTTTCCATTGATACACAATTTTATCCATTAGGTTCATGCACCATGAAATATAATCCACGTGGTGTACATCGTTTGGCGATGTTAGAAGGTTTTTTGCTCCGTCATCCTTTGAGCCTGGATGTGCATAGTCAAGGATATATGGCATGTGCTTATGAATTGCAGGAAATTTTAAAAGCTGTGACAGGTATGCGCGGCGCATCACTTACGCCAATGGCAGGCGCGCAAGGCGAATTTGCAGGCGTTGCCATGATACGTGCTTATCACCAATCACGAAATGATGTTGCCAGAACCGAAATGCTAGTTCCTGATGCAGCGCATGGAACAAATCCTGCGACCGCCGCACAATGTGGTTATACCGTGCGTGAAATTCCAACGGATAGCGATGGTAATGTGAATATTGAAAGTTTGCGTGCAGCAGTAGGGCCGCAAACAGCGGGAATTATGTTGACTAATCCATCGACTTTAGGTGTTTTTGAACAAAAAATCGAAGAGATTGCAGCAATCATGCATAAAGCAGGCGGCCTGCTTTATTATGATGGTGCAAACTTAAATGCTATTTTAGGGAAAGTCAGACCCGGCGATATGGGTTTCGATGTGATGCATATTAATTTACATAAAACCTTTGCGACTCCTCATGGGGGCGGCGGTCCTGGTGGTGGTCCAGTTGCGGTAAGTGAGCGTCTCGTACCATTTTTGCCAACGCCTATGGTGATTAAGTCAGGTGATACGTATCAATGGTTGACAGAAAAAGAATGTCCACAAACCATAGGCCGTTTGTCAGCTTTTATGGGCAATGCAGGTATTATACTACGTGCTTATATGTATGCCCGATTATTGGGTCAGGAAGGCATGATACGTGTTGCTGAATTTGCAACCTTGAATGCTAATTATTTATTAGCAAGATTAAAAGCGGCAGGATTTACGCCCGCCTATGCTAAACGTCGTGCTAGCCATGAGTTTATTATCACTTTAAAAAAAGAAGCGAAAGAGCTGCACATTACTGCATTGGATGTTGCCAAGCGTTTATTAGATTACGGTTTTCACGCGCCTACCATGTATTTTCCTTTGCTAGTTCCTGAGTGTTTGCTTATAGAACCCACTGAAACTGAAGCTAAAGAAGTGTTAGATGCATTTGTTGATGCCATGATTAAAATTATTGAAGAAGCAAAAACAGATCCTGCGTTATTGCAAGAGGCTCCTTATAATTTACCTGTTAGGCGTTTGGATGAAGTGAGAGCAGCGAGAGAGTTGGATTTGGTGTATCGAAGTGATGAAAAGTGACAACCGGCCAATGGCCGGTTTTGACTTATTTTAATGAGTCATTTCTTGTTGAATTCCATCAACCAACCAATTTTGACTAAATTTATCTTTAGTAAAATGCCATATCTCATTAATATTTTCTGGTTCTTTTCCTTGTTCTTCACGAACCAATCCGGTAAAACGCACACTGGCCGTCATGTGGTTTGATTGAAGGTCAAGGTCGACTAATGCAGCATCAATGGTAATAACATCTGTTTGGTTGTGTTGATCACCGCGTTCTTGTAGTTGCATTTGAACTTCAGCAAAAACTTGGGGTGCCGTGAATTCACGGATGTCGGTCAAGTTTTTATTGTCATAAGCAGCTTGTAAACGAATAAAAACCGTTTTTGCCTGGCGCAAAAAAGCAGCTTCATCAAAACCGAAAGGCGCTGATTGCGTTGATGATGTGTCATAAAGATTTGATTTGTTGAATGGCACATCAGAAACTACACGTCCCTGATCAGCTTGAAATGCCGCGTTATGTTGATGATTTGTTGTACGGTTAGGTGATAGGAAACGACTCAGTAAACGCCAGCCAATGAAGAGTCCAGCTGCAATCAAGATCCACGATAAAATGCCTGATCCAAGACCATGGCCCATAAATAAAGAAGCTAATAATCCGCCAGCTGCAAGGCCTGCCAAAGGTCCCAACCATTTGCTAGCAGAGCTTGCAGGTTTTGCTGCAGGCGACATGCGTGAAGCGTTAGATGCGTTGCTATTATTTGAAAAAGATCGGCTTTGACCAAAACTTTTGCCACCGCCAAAACGTCTTGCTTCAGCATCAGTTACGATGATGCTCATGGAAATCATAATAATAAACAAACTTAGAAATAATTTGTACATGATGTTTTTTTCCAATATTAAATGGAGAAGACAGGGTACAGAAAAAAACTGGGAGTAGCAACTGTTGCAAGTTAACGATGAATAAAAAGTATACACTTTTCTGATAAATCGTCATTCAACTTTAATTGGCAGGAAATGGCAGTGTTCCATTCATAGCATCAAGATATTGGACAATTAAAACTAATCCTTCGATGGATTGAGCTAATAGAATGGGCTTGCTATTCAAATGATTGTTTTCACTTCTCAGCCATAATTGGCATTGTTCTGCATTCCCTCCAAAAAGAACGTCAAGATTGCTGTAAAGGCGTATAAGTAAGATTGCAAGCTGACCTTCGTTGGATGACGGATCAATAAAAAGTCGATTTGAAAATATGCGACTAAGAGAAGCTTCACTTATTCCTAGGATTATTGACAACTCTTGTCTGCTTAACTTAAATCGTTCAGCAATACGAATCACTGCTTTGGTTAAGACATGTTTTTTTTCGGGAAGATAGGATTGTCTTGCTTGCATAATGGCACGACCTTTTGATGTTTCATTTGAAATTATAATGCTTTTTTATTTCAAATGCATTCATTGTCTGCAGCTGCTATATTCCCCTTCCTGTAATGTTGAAAAGGAAATGTATAAACAAAAAATCGTACCATAGGCTACGACTGTTCTGAGCTATCTCCTTAGAGCCTGTTCAAAATCTTTATTTATAAACTCGATTCTGCAGTTTTTATGTGGGTAGCTATATTTATTTTACTATTCTACTGCTGTCATCCCGTGCGAGAGGCCGCCCTATGAACTAGAGCAGATCATTGCTGCATCGCGGCCGGAGTCACGGGATCTGGTAGTGGTTTTGAGTAGAACTTCATTTGCTTTTTATCTTGAGTCTTCATATTTGGTGGTTCTGAAAATAATCTCTTGGCCACACTTCAGTCATAGAAAAAAGAATCGTAAAAAATATTTGTTTTAATGTGGGTTGGCAAAAGGTTCCTACTCAAAGCCGCTACCAGATCCCGTGACTTCGGCCGCGATGCAGCAATGATCTGCTCTAGTTCATAGGGCGGCCTCTCGCACGGGATGACAGCAGTAGAATAGTAAAATAAATATAGCTACCCACATAAAAACTGCGGAATTGAGTTTATATATAAATAAAGATTTTGAACAGGTTTTTCAATGTGTAAGGAGATAACTCTGACGCGATTCTCAACTTTAAATTACGTTAATGTAGGGTGGGCAAAGCGCAGCGTGCCCACCAACCCATTGGTGGGCACGTCGCTGAAAGGCGCTCCTTTGCCCACCCTACAAAAATCACCAAAATTCATATGGTTAATAAAAGTTGAGAATCGCGTAACTCTGTTAGTATCTATGTCTTAGAGGTTTAGCATGTTTTCGAGGTTTGTCAGCATCAGGTTCATTTAATTCTTTTAAGCATCGCTGCGCTTGATCTAATACTTTTTGTGATGCTTCCTTGCAATCTTGTTCACTATAAAGAGGTTGCGTCTGTTGTCCATAAGGTCTGTCATCATCCATGCCCAAGCTTGTTTCTTGGACGAAAACAGTAGAGCTTCTACATTTTTCAATAGCAATGGCTTGTAAGAATTGTAGATATGCGCTGCATCGTGATTTACTCATGATTAATTCCTTTTTTTGAATTGTTTTAAAATTCTAATATTGCAAGTGTATCTAACACGGCGATGATTCTAGCACCATTGAAATATAAAAAGTAATTAATTTTTCATAACGATAAAGGCAACGTAAACCTAAACGCCGCACCACCTTCTTTCCTATTTTCCGCCCAAATTTTCCCGCCATGCGCACTGATAATGGCACGACAAATCGAAAGACCTAATCCTAAACCTCTTTCAGTCGTTAACATGCGGCCGCGATAAAATTTTTCAAATAATTTATTGACTTCATCTGGCATGATACCAGGCCCATTATCTTCAATACTAATAACAACATATTGATTGTCTCGATCTGCTTTGATATTAATGGCAGATTCTGCGGGAGTGAATTTCATAGCATTATCAATTAAATTAACAAATACCTCTTCAATAAGAGTTTTATCAAGAGGAATTTTGGGTAAATCATGGGGTAGAAAAATATTGATATGTTTTTTGCCGGATTTGGTGTAAGAAATTTTAAGTGCTGCCGCTATGACATCACTAAGTGGAAAAAGTTCTTTTTGTAACTTCACGGCATTATCATCAAGATAAGTAATTTGCAAGAAATTATGAATTAAACGATTGAGTTGCTCTAATTCTAAAATAATATCCTGACTTAATTTTTTAATTTGGTTTTTATTAAGATCGTTACTTAATTCCATTAAGGTAGATGCGCTGCCGATCGCGGCGACAAGCGGCGTTCGTATATCATGTGATACAGCTTCTAAAAGCGCTGCGCGAATTCTATCTGTTTTGCTCTCTAATTCTAATTGTTTATGTTGTTCATGCAGCCGATCCACTTCAATGGCTAACGCTACTTGATTAGCGCAAGATTCGAGTAGATGGCTTTGTTCCGGGGTGAATAACATAGTGTTATCTTTTGGCTTTATTCGTAATACGCCAATGGGTTGTTGCGATGAAATCAAGGGAACATAAATAGCGTCAGAAAAAGGTAAAGTGTCAGTGCCCAAGCCTGCTACCTGCCCTAAATCGTAGACCCATTGAGCGACACTATAATCTTTGGCATTTAATATTAATTTTGTACCATGACCTGCTTTGACTTCTAAGTGGCCCTCTATCGCTAGCAATGCAAGCACTTCACTATTAAAAATATTAGCCATATAGTTTACAGCAATATCAAGTAATTTATTAACGCCGCGACTACTTGCAAGCTGACGACTTAAAGCATGCAGTGTCGATGATCGTCTTTCGAGGAGCCGTGCAGCATTAGTCTGTTTTTTCATCATGATGGTTAATTGACTAATAATTTGTGTGACTAATAATATGATAAATAGAGTAAAAAAAAGTTGAGTATTCGCTATTAAAAACCCATTTTCATGATGAGTGAAAAAGTATGCATATGCGATAACGCTAAGCACAGAAGCTAATATCGATGGTCCGCTTTTTCCTAATAATGCAACTATGGTGACGGTAACGATATATACCAATATGATAGTTGTTGTTTGAAAGTATGTTGAAAAAAGGAGATTGATTGCAGTCGCTAAACCAAGGATACCTAGAGAAAATGCATAGGCTTTCCATGGGAATTTTTTTTCTGATGGTTCATAAGCATATTTTGACGGTTTACTTTCTTGAGAATCATCATTAATCATGTATATATCAATTTCATCACTAGATTTAATTAAGTTATCGGTTAAATTACGTAAAAATATTTTTTCCCACCAGCGATGTTTACGTTTTCCTACAATAATTTTTGTAACATTTAATTCTCGACAAATATGAATAATCTCTGACGTAGCATTCATGCCATACAGTATTTTAGTTTCAGCTCCCAATTGTTCAGCAAGGCGTAAATTATTGATAGCTCTGCTACGGTTCTGTTCTGAGCCTCCAATGTCCACATGAACTGCAATCCACTCTGCTTGCAGGCTGGATGCCATTCTTCTTGTAGCACGAATGAGTTTAGTCGCGTTCTTACTGCTAGAGATGCAAACCAACAATTTTTCTTTTGTTGCCCAGATAGATTTGATGCCTTTACCTTTTCTGTAAGATAAAACTTGTTCTCCTACGCGTTCTGCGGTGATTCGTAAAGCGAGCTCACGTAAGGCGCTTAAATTCCCTTGCCGAAAAAAATGTTCTACTGCAAGTTCTGCCTGTTGCGGAATATAAACTTTTCCTTCTTGCATACGTTTTAAAAGATCTTCGGGTGGAAGATCGACGAGCTCTACTGAATCAGCTATTTCAAGCATGGAATTTGGAACGGTTTCATTCACGCGAGTATGAATAATTTGTGTAACAATATCATTTAGGCTTTCGATATGTTGAACATTCAGTGTGGTATAAACATTTATGCCGCGGTCAAGTATTTCTTTGATGTCTTGCCATCGTTTATTATGCCTGAGTCCTGGAACATTGGTATGAGCCATTTCATCAATAAGTATGGTGTGAGGATTTCTTTTTAATGTTGCATCGAGATCAAATTCTGAAAGTGTTTGACCGTGATATTCAACATTTTGTCGAGGTAAAATTTCAAATTTTTTAAGAAAAAATTCAATCTCTTTTCGTCCATGTGATTCAACAATCCCAACGATAATATCAAGACCTTTTTCACGTTTAGCGATGGCATCTTCAAGCATGCTATATGTTTTTCCAACGCCAGGCGCTGCCCCCAGGTAAATTTTTAGTTTTCCTCTTTTTGCGCGCAGGTCTTCTTCTTTTGCAGATTGCAGTAGTGCTTCTGGATCAGGTCTTGGTTTTTTCATAGGTTTTTATCCAGCTTTGCTATGTGAAAGTAATGCCATATTTAACGCTAGAACATTAACTCTTGGTTCACCCATAAAACCAGCGTAAGGCCGCATGGTATATTGATCAACGATATGTGTGAGGACATCATTTGAAATGCCGCGTACTTTGGCGATGCGTGGTATTTGATATAAAGCTGCCATAGGACTAATGTCTGGATCCAATCCGCTTGCAGAGTGAGTCACCAAATCAATAGGAATACGTTGGTGGTTCTCGGGGTCCAAAAGATGCAGGTTATGGATGTTAGTTTGCAGGGCATGTATTAGCATGGGATTAGTGAGTGCAAGGTTTGATCCAGAGGAATTCTTGGCATCATAGGGAAGAGGTGACGTTGCAGAAGGTCTGCCATGAAAAAAATCAGGTGAAGTAAAGGATTGGCCTATCCATGTAGAGCCTATGATTTTACCATCTTTTTTGAGGAGACTGCCATTGGCTTGCCATGGAAAAAATAATTGCGCTAAGCCTGTGATAGAAAGAGGGTAGACTAAACCTGTTAGCAAAGTAAGTAATAAAAGTAAACGGCTTGCTGTTCTTATGTGTTTCATATCCATTGGAGTCCCACCAATATCAAATCAATAAGCTTGATCCCTATGAATGGGATAATGAGTCCGCCTAAGCCATAGATGAAAAGATTTATTCTTAATAATTGTTCTGCTGAGACTGCATGATATTTAACGCCGCGTAATGCCAGAGGTATCAGGAAAATAATAATGAACGCATTGAATATCACGGCAGATAAAATTGCACTTTGAGGTGATGCCAGTTTCATGATATTTAATGTATTCAATACAGGATAGGTGGATGCAAATGCTGCAGGAATAATCGCAAAATATTTTGCGATATCATTTGAAATACTAAATGTCGTTAAAGCGCCTCTCGTTATCAGTAATTGCTTTCCAATTTGAATGACTTCAAGAATTTTTGTAGGATTTGAATCAAGATCAACTAGATTACCTGCTTCTTTTGCGATTTGTGTTCCTGTATTCATGGCGACGGCTACATCGGCTTGTGCAAGTGCTGGAGCATCATTTGTCCCATCACCTGTCATCGCAACCAAATGGCCTTCTGCTTGATAACGACGTATTAACTTAAGTTTGTCTTCTGGAGTTGCATCAGCCAGAAAGTCATCCACACCTGCTTCTGCAGCTATCGCGGCTGCCGTGAGTTGGTTATCGCCAGTGACCATGATCGTTTTAATTCCCATGCGTCGTAATTCTGCAAAGCGTTCTCGTATACCACCTTTTACTATATCTTTTAGATGTACAATACCAAGAACAGTAGCTCCTTCTGTGACGACTAATGGAGTCCCACCTTTGCGTGCAATGGTGTCTATATCTTTTTTTATAGACTCAGGAAATTTACCGCCTAATGTTTCGATATAGCTTTCGATTGCCTGTACTGCGCCTTTACGAATTTGCCGGCCTGGTAAGTTGGCGCCACTTATTCGTGTTTGAGCTGTGAAAGGTAAAAAGGTGGCTCCCATTTCCTGAATATCGCGGCCACGTAAGCCATATTTTTCTTTGACTAATATAACTATACTTCTACCTTCGGGTGTTTCATCCGCCAAAGATGCAAGTTGTGCGGCATCGGCAAGTGTTTGAATTGCTACACCATCCGCTGGGATGAGTTTTGTTGCCTGTCTATTTCCTAGAGTGATTGTTCCAGTTTTATCTAAAATAAGTATGTCAATATCACCAGCAGTTTCAATGGCTTTTCCCGATAATGCAATCACATTAGCTTGAATCATTCTATCCATACCGGCAATGCCTATAGCCGATAATAACGCGCCAATGGTTGTAGGTGCTAAACAGACAAATAGAGCAACTAAGACTGTAATACTTGCTATTTTTCCGCCTGTGATGGATGCGCCATATATCGTATAAGGTAAGCTGCTTGCGCATACGAATAAAAATACAAGGGTAAGTGCGGCTAATAATATAGTAAGAGCAAGTTCATTCGGCGTTTTTTGTCTGGATGCGCCTTCTACTAGGCTTATCATTTCATCGATAAATGTTTCGCCAGGATTTGCGGTGATTCGGACGATGATCCAGTCCGAAATAACTTGTGTGCCGCCTGTGACCGAGTTGCGATCACCGCCGCTTTCGCGGATCACAGGTGCGCTTTCGCCTGTAATGGCGCTTTCGTTGACGGATGCAACGCCTTCAATGACTTCTCCATCGCTGGGTATAAAATCGCCGGCTTCGATGAGTACAATGTCACCTTTATGTAAATTTCCAGAAAGAGTGAGTTTGATTTTAGATTTTTTTGAGGCAGACGAAAGTTTTTTGGCTAGAATGTCGTGTCGTACTTTGCGTAAGGCGAGTGCTTGCGCTTTTCCTCTTCCTTCTGCTAGAGCTTCAGCAAAATTAGCAAAGATAACTGTAAACCATAAGCATAGAGATATGATTAAAATAAAATAACAAGGTACTTCACTCGGTAAAAAAATAGAATGTATAAACAGTCCGGATGTTAATAAAGACCCAATATAAACGGTAAAAATAACAGGATTTCGAATTTGATGCCGCACCGATAGTTTGCGAAAAGCATTAACGATAGCAGATTTAAAAATAGATTTTTCCCATAACGATATTTTAGCTGCCATGGTATCCCCAAAATGTTAAGTGTTCGACGATAGGCCCTAGAGCTAGAGATGGAAAAAATGATAATCCGCCTATGATAACAGAGACGCTAACGATAAAAAAAATGAAGAGAGGAGTATGCGTACTTAAAGTGCCGGCGCTTTTGGGGACAAAGGTTTTTTTTGCCATGGATCCTGCAATAGCGAGCACAGGAATGGCAACCCAATAACGTGAAAGTAACATTTCTATGCCGCCAGCAATATTATAAAATGGAGTATTAGCTTGTAATCCTGAAAGTGCGCTGCCATTATTGTTGCCCATCGAAGTAAATGCATAGAGTATCTGACTAAAGCCATGAGGCCCTGGATTACTAACGCTACTTGTGCCTAATGTCGTCACGCTTGCTATGGCAGTTAATAGTAAAGTGAATAAGGGCATGATTAATATGGCAACACATGCCATTTTCATTTCAAAGGGTTCAATTTTTTTGCCCAAATATTCAGGTGTGCGTCCAACCATTAGTCCTGCTATAAAAACAGCAATAATGAATACCATGATGATTCCATACATTCCTGATCCAACGCCGCCAAATGCGATTTCTCCTAAATGCATAAGCCATAAAGCTGAAAATACACCGAGAGGTGTATAGGAATCCAGCATAGAATTGACGGAACCATTGGATGTTGCTGTGGTAAGGCTAGTCCAAAAGGCAGAGTTAAAAACACCAAAACGTAATTCCTTACCCTCCATGTTCCCTGTTTGTTGAATATCCATAGAGATAAAGTTTGGAACAATTTGTTGCTCGGATATGACTGTCATGATGGCTATGGGAATGAGCAAGATCAGCATAATAAATAGAATTGCCCAACCTTGTTTTCTATCATTGATCAACATGCCAAAGGTGTAACATAATGCTGCGGGAATAAGTAAAATGGCAAGCATTTCAAGTAAATTGGTGAGAGGCGTGGGGTTTTGAAAAGGATGAGCTGCATTGACATTGAAAAATCCACCGCCATTACTGCCTAGTTGTTCAATGGCAACTTGTGATGCCACAGGTCCCATCGGAAGAGTTTGTTCTTCGATGGGATTTTGTAATGCATAGAATTTTTGATAGGGATTAAGGTTTTGAATCACACCTTGCGCGCTTAATGCCATGGCGAGTATGCAAGCAAGAGGCAGCAGTATATAGAGTGTCCCGCGTGTCATATCTACCCAATAATTACCAAGCGTCCCACTTGCCTGCCTTGAAAAACCTCTTGTTAAAGCAACAAATAAGGATAGTCCTGTGCTTGCCGAAAGAAAATTTTGTACAGTCATTCCAAGCATTTGTGTTAAATAACTTAACGATGTTTCTCCCGAATAAGCTTGCCAGTTAGTATTGGTTACAAAGCTTGCAGCGGTATTAAATGATAGATCAGGCGGGATGCTAGAGAATGATTCAGGATTAAGAGGTAGATAATATTGAATGCGTAAAATAAGATAGAGCAATAGCATGCCAAACATATTAAAAATTAACATACAGTATAAATAAGTTTTCCAGCTCATTCCTTGCTTGCTGTCAATGCCGCATATTCGATAACACCCTTGTTCTACAGGGCCAAAGATATTATTCAAACCACATGATTTACCTTCATAAACGCGATATATATACCAACCAAGTGGTCTCACTAATAAAATAATAATGATAAAATAAAAAAACATTTGGAGCAGGTTATGTTGGGTCATGGGAATCCTTTCCTCGCGATGTTAAAATAGCTCAGGTTTAAAAAGCGCTATGAGTAAATATATGAACATCGCTAAGGTGACCAAACCGCCAATGCAGTAGAGAGCCATTACCTACCTCGTGACAATGTATCAAAAAATTGAACAAGAAGAAAACATAAAGCGAAAAGTATAAATGTTATTAAGACAAGTATTAGATCATCCATAGCCTATCCTTGCGAATTGGAAACAAGCCCTATTCTCCAGCAAAACACAGCTATTCGCAAATCGTTTCCTGTCTGTTAACAGAAAAGCACATGACACCTCATAAGCAATACGATAATCTAGTTTGAAAATATTTTTATAAGGAAATAAGCGATGAAAAAAACAAGCTTGTTTTTTGTTCTTCTTATATTCAGCGCAGCATTGTTTGCACAAACTATAAGCGAACTTGTTTTTTTTGGCGACAGTCTTACTGATAATGGTAATTTATACAACGCAGTTAAAAAATTCGTTCCAAAAGATCCGCCTTATTATAAAGGACGGTTTAGTAACGGGCCTGTTTGGGCTGATTTTATGAGCGTCTATTTTAATGAAAAATACGGTACTCAAACACAAAATTATGCAGTAGGTGGAGCAACGGTTGTTTGGCGAAGCATTTTTGATCCTGCTGTACCTTATTATTTAAAGCAAGAAGTTAATAGTTATGTAAAATCAAGCAGTGCGACAAATAAAGATTCTGTGCTTTATTCATTATGGATAGGTGCAAATGATTATATGGATGAAACAAAGCAACCTGTTGATTTGTTGGTCAAAGAGGTCATCGATGAGCTCGTTATACAAATTAGAGAGTTGATTGAGCATGGCGGGAAAAATTTTGTGATAATAGATTTACCAGATTTATCAAAATCTCCTTATGCGAAGACAATCAGTCAAGAACAGAAAGATAGATTAAAGTTACTTAGTCAGTTACATCATGAAAAATTGTTGGATGCGGTTCATTTTTTACGAAAAGTTTATCCTGCATTTCACTTTATCTACGTAGATGGGTATGACATGTTTAACGATATGACGACGAATATACAAAGTTATAATCAAAAATATAACAAGCATATCGTGAATTTAACCGATTCTTGCTGGCCAGGCGGCTACAGAGGTATTCATCAAAACATGGACTCAACATCGCTTTCTATTGCAAATGACGTTGCTATAGCACAGTCTTTGGGAGTCATACCATGTAATAATCCAGATGATTATCTTTTTTGGGATTCGGTCCATCCTTCGGTAGTGATACATGAAATATTTGCCAATATGGTTATAGAAACTATTGAGCGTGAATTAACGTGAAATAAATTATGGTAGACGAATTTTTTTATAGGCTGCTATAATGCACTTCCTATAGCATCTTTGCTATGGAAGGGATGTTATTTTTTATTGCGAGGATATTATGTCATCTGCAAGAATGGTTAAAGCTTTAAATAGATTTTCTGTTCGTTCGATTTCGGGTTATAGCGCAACGCCTACAGATCATGAAGAGGAACATAAAAATTTTATGGTGAATTATTTTAGGCATGTGGATCATAAACCTTTTTTTGACTCGCATCCTCGACATATGCACAGTGATCAGACTCATCATGCCATCGATCAAAAACTTGAAGATCCCCAAAAAAAAGAACACACATTTAAAGCATGGTAACTAACTTTTTAAGCTATAGCTGGGCAGTGATAGGTGCGGGCCCTGCAGGTATTGCCGCTGTCGGTAACTTGCTTGATCATGGTGTTGCTGGAAGTGAAATTCTGTGGATAGATCCACAGTTTGCTGTAGGTGATTTTGGATCTCGATGGAAAAACATACCTAGCAACACAAAGGTTCAGTTGTTCCAAAAATTTTTGCATGCCAGTGATGCTTTTTCATATGCGGCATGTGATCAATCCTTTGAGCTAAATCATACAGCAGATGAGGAAACATGCTTATTAGATTTGATGGTAAAGCCTTTGCAATGGGTAACTCATCAGCTTCAAATCAAAGTCAATATAAAAAAGGATTTTGTCGAGCATTTATCTTTTAAAAATGACTTATGGTGTCTCAAGCTTAGCCATGAACATGTTTATGCTAAAAATATCGTCCTTGCTATAGGTGCTGAACCTAAAACCCTCGCCATACATTCTTGTCCTGTTATTTCCTTACAGGATGCTATGGATGGTGACGGTATTAAAAATCACCTTGAGCCTGACGATATCGTTGCTGTGTTCGGTTCTTCTCACTCGGCGGTACTTGCCTTGAAAAATTTGGTTAATTGTTCCGTGAAGAAAATAATCAATTTTTATCGTTCGCCATTGCTTTATGCCATTTATACAAATGAAGGTATCTTGTACGATGATACAGGTCTCAAAGGCAGCACGGCTGCATGGGCCCGCGAGCATTTGCATGATGTTTTACCGTCTAATCTTCTTCGTGTTAAATCGAATGAGGATATGATTCAGGCTTATTTACCCGAATGTACTAAAGTTGTTTATGCAGTGGGATTCGAGCGCCGTCATATTGCTATCGAAGGTTTTGAAGATATTCAATACGATAATAAAACGGGTGTTATTGCACCAGGGTTATTTGGTTTTGGGATAGCGTTTCCAGAGGTAAAAACGAATCATGTAGGAATGATAGAACATAGAGTTGGGCTATGGAAGTTTATGAGCTATTTACAAAGAGTGATGCCGCTTTGGTTAGAGGGTGTGGAGAATACTTTTTGCGCAGGGAGAGAGGAAAGGGGTGAGGATTTCGTCATCGCGGACTCGAAGAAAGAGTAATTAATAGTAAAATAATTTACTAGACATATGTACATTAATGTAGTAGTTTTGCTGACTTGAAAAAGGGAGAATGTTTCTCCATCAAAGGTTAATTTAAATTTTAAAAGATATAAATACAGAAATAGTTAATAATGCAGAACCAATAAAAAACCATATGTATTATATATACAAGCACGCAGAATGTTTTTTTCCATGGAATTTACAAAATAGAGTGTTCAATAGTACTATTTTTCCATATTGGACACATGATGCACTTTATTATTTTCAAGAGTCAAGTGCAGTGAAATCATTATTAAAAATTAATATTCAAACAGGAAAAAAAGAAAAAGTTCTTAATTATCAATCGGTAATAGACGCTCTTTCACATCAGTCACATACAACTATTTTGTCTATTCCTCTAGATCGATTTTCAATGAAAGAAAATCCTTTACGGCTATGTTTTTTTTATGAAAAAGATGAATGGCATTACGATATAGGAAAAAATACCTTAAGAAAATACGAAAAAATTTCGCTTGATAAGTTAAAATCACCTGATAATAATTGGGCATTTTGGTTAAAAGACCATAACATTTTTTTAACTGATTTAAAGCATCAACAGGATTATCAGTTAACAACAGACGGTAAACAATACTATGATTATGCATCTTCTCCAGAAACAAATACACGCGCAATTACTCAACGTTTAGAAAGTTCCGTTTTGCCTCCTATTGCAGTTTGGTCTAGAGATTCACGCAAAATAGTGACGCATAAATTAGATCAACGTCTAGTCAAAACCCTACATCTTTTACAGAACGCACCTGAAGATAGCAAACGCCCCGTGTTGCATAGCTATCGTATGTCATTTTCAGGCGATGAAAATTTACCTCTAGCAGAATTAATTGTTGTTAATGTTTTAAATAAAACAGTTATACCGTTAAAAATGGAACCACTCTTATCGCCTTATCTAACACCCATTGAATTTAAATGGGTTTGGTGGAGTAACGATAATCAAAAAATTTATTTTTTGCGCGAAACTCGCGGTTCAAAAGAACTAACACTGTATGTTGCTGATGCGAATACAGGTATTATTAACCCTTTAATTCAAGAAGCGGCTGAAACATACATTGAGCCTAGTCAACATTTTCTATGGCCGCATCAAATAATTGTTTTAGAAAATACAAATGAAATTATTTGGCTATCTGAGCGCAGTAATTACGCACATTTATATTTGTATGATAATGAAAACAACGTACCAAAGCAGGCAATTACAAAAGGTGACTGGTGTGTAAGAGAAGTTCATTATTATGATGAAAAAAATAACTGGCTCTATTTTACCGCTTGTGGATATTATAAAGATATCGATCCATATTACAAACAGCTATTTCGTTGTCATTTAGATGGCACAGAAATGGAATGTCTCACAAAAGATAATGCGCACCATTCGATTTATATTTCCTTAGATAAAAATTGTTTTTTAGACACTTATTCAACAATAAATACAGAACCTGTTAGTCTTTTAAAATCAATGGATGGTAAAACAATTTGTCATCTTGAGACGGCAGATATTCAAGGGTTAAAAGCACTAAATTGGGTGACTCCGAAACGCTTTATTGTAAAAGCTAGAGATGGTCTTACGCCAATTTATGGAAATATGTATTTTCCTTCACATTTCGATATAAACAAAAAATACCCTATCATCGATCATATTTATCCAGGCCCTCAATTGCATCGGGTACCCCTAAATTTTACTTTGCACGGTGCAATATTTAGATCGGGATGGACAGCGCAAGCATTAGCCGAACTTGGATTTATAGTTGTTCATATCGATGGTTTCGGGACACCAGGTAGATCAAAAGCGTTTCATGATATGACCTATCAGAACATGAGCGATTGTAGCATACCTGATCATGTGACAGCTATAAAACAGCTTGCTGAGGAGAATGTTTTCATTGATTTAGAAAGGGTAGGTATTACGGGTTACTCGGGTGGTGCGTTTGCGGCCGCCCGAGCCATGTTAATGTATCCAGACTTTTTTCAAGTTGGCGTTGCAGCTTCTGGAAATCATGATTTGCGTTGTTATCCTGCAAGTTATGGTGAGAAATATAATGGTCTTAATACTGATATCTATGCTGAGCAAAGCAATGCTCATTATGCAAAAAGGTTAGAGGGGAAGTTGTTACTCATTCATGGAGAAATGGATGATAATGTGCATCCTTGTGCAACATTGCAATTAGCTGATGCTTTGATTAAAGAGAATAAAGATTTTGATATGTTAATTATGCCAAACCAAAATCATAGATCAACTTTTGATCATCCTTATTATATGCGACGTCAGTGGGATTATTTTGTGATGCATCTTTTAAAAGAAATTCCACCAAGAAATTATTTAATTAAACCAATGCCGTTAGATTTTCCACAAATGATGGATTGGTAAAATACAAGTAACATGAATATATTTTATGCGAAACATTTTGATGCTGTTTGTTTTTGTTCTAACGTGCTATTCCTCATTAACTAGAGCAGATTTAAATACGAAAGAATTGCGAATCACATTGCAACCATCGTTGATTTCACTTGATCCTGGTGGTATTCAAGATTCACAAAGCTGGGTGGTTTCCCGACAAGTAAATTGCCAGCTTGTTCGTAGTCAAGGTTCGATATTTGTTTTAGAAGCTGCTGAATCAATAAAATATCTTAACCCATTAAAAATTGTTTTAAAAATAAGTAATAATGCAAAATTTCACGATGGCTCTCCTGTTACCTCTGAGGATGTGCTAGAAAGTTTTAACTATATAAAAGAATCAAGAAATATTCTTAACAATGTTTTTGCTTGGATTGAAAAAATTGAACCTATCGATAATAAAACAATTTTATTCATATTAAAGAGACCAGTTCCTCAATTTTTAAAAGTAATATCTTCTACAAATTATACTATTTTTAAAAAAACCTTTTTGGAAAAAGCGAGGCAAGATAAAAGACTTTGGAAGAATCCGCTCGGTTGTGGTGGATATAAAGTTGTTGATTTCAACGATGATCAAATTAAGTTAATTCCTATTTCTAAAGGACTACCTATTACATTTTACATAAGTAAAACTAATCAAATCGATGCTAATGAATTATCAAAATATGATATTGTCACGATCGATGTTATTAATGATTCAAAAGAAATAATGCATTTCAATGTTTTTGAAACATTTGATCCTGCACAGTTTTTTATAGGGCTGAATTCAAACAGTAAATTATGGGGGAATAAATATGATCGTTGTCAATTTTTGGCAGGGCTTGACAACAAAAATTTGTTAATCAGTTATGGTAAGAGAGCAATAGAGGCAAAAGATTTATTTCCAAAAGGGACATTAGGCTATAACTTAAAAGAAAATTTTAATGAAAGAATACAAACAATAGCGAAAAACTCAAAAAATCATAAATCAGCAATAAAACCATTTTGCTTGTCCTATTTGACAGTATCAATTCAAGAAAAGTATAAAAATGAATATTTAAATATGGTCAATAAATTATATCCAAATGTATACTTACAGCCCATTTCTAATGTAAAGAAATTCGGTAAGGATTTCATTAGTGAAAATTGTGATGCTATTTTGTTTGCTTGGAAATCAAATTATCTAGATGGATATGAATATCTTACAATGTTTGAAAATAATGATGCTAACTTTTCTGGTATTTACGATAAAGAAACTTCTGACAGGATTTTGAAAAGCCAATCTATTTCGAACGCTGCTAAAAGAGCGAATGAGTATAAAGGGATTGTACACAGAATAGGAGAATTCTGTATCATTAAACCTTTGTTTACGTTACAAACAAAGAGAATTTACGTTAGAAAAAACTTGAAAACACCAGATATAGGATTGATTTCGATACATCAATACTATCTCGGAAATGTTACAAGATAATTATTTATGAAAACAAAAATAAATGTTAGGAAAAAAATCCATTTTTTGATAGAAAGATTTTTTATTGTTGCGTGTCTTGCTATTTTAATTGCAACGTTATCAGTAGGACTTTCTTATAATAAATATGATGAGCAGGAAAAACAAAAAAATAATTTGCAAAAAATCCATAGTATGCTGTCACAAATGGTTGTTCCTTCAATGATTATTTTTGATTTTTTAGAAGTAAGACGTTTATTGTACATGGCGTCGGGGAGCGAAGAAACATTTATTATTATCGACAGCGACGGCACTATTATAATGCCAGATTATGGAAAAATACATTTTTCCAAATTTGTTTCACATTTTTATAGATCTATCAGTGATTGTAAGAATTTAGAAGTAACTTACCGATATATCGGCGACAAAAAATACTTAATTAATTGTTCGATTCTTAAAAATAATGATGTACTTTTGTCTGATAAAAATGTGGGTGTTTTATTGAGTTTCACAAATTATAAGTTATTTTCATTTTCACATACTATTTTCTATTTTGTTGGTATTCTAGTTATTTTATTCCTTTTGTTAATATTTCTATTTAGAAAAATGCTGTATCGACAATTGTTGCAACCATTGATTATCTTAAAAAATAATATTTCAGGAATATCGACGTCACATGCGTCTTCAACTCCATATCTCGATGAAATCAATAATGCACCTGCGGAATTAGTCGAAATAAAAGAAGCCTTTGAAAGGCTGTTGCTAAGTTTAAAAGATGAATATTGTGGACGTATAGAAGCTGAAAAAGTGAATGCATTGATAGATCTTGCGGCTGGTGTTGCGCATGATATACGTTCACCTTTAACAGCATTAGATATTATTATTAAAGACATTAAAAATATACCTGAAGAACAAAGAATAGTAATCCGAAACGCTGCAAATCGCATAAACGATATCGCAAATAATTTGTTGACCCAATACAGACAATCAAAAAATTCTGAATTATGTGATACTATTACAAATATCAAATCAGAATTGATATCAGAGTTATTATTAAGTCTTATTTCAGAGAAGAGGGTACAATATAGAAATGATGCAATAAAATTAATGATAAATATAGACGAACCCGCATATGGAAAATTTTCTAATATATCGGCATCCTCATTTAATAGAGTTTTATCAAACCTTATTGATAATTCAAAAGAGGCCGAAGCTGATCTAATAAAAATTAGATTGAGTGCTTTAGACTTTGGAAATCAAAGTAAATTATGTTTGCAAATACAAGATAACGGATGTGGTATCTCTTCGGTGATTTTTCAAAAGATTATGAACGGTGAAAACTTTTCCACCAAGGAAAAAGGAAATGGACTAGGATTACCACACGCAATTAAAACAATAGAAAAAGAGTGGGGTGGTAAACTTAATATTAAAATATCAGATGGTGTCGGTACTCTTATTGAGGTTTTATTACCAGAAACGACTACACCTAAATGGTTTCTCTCTAAATTAATTGTTAGTCCTGAAGATGTTATTGCTATTCTTGATGATGATGAATCAATTCATCAAGTCTGGGATAAACGATTTAAGGATGTATACGCCAATTTAAAATTTATTAATCACTATAACCCGCAAGATTTATTAACCTCGCATAAAGATAATCTGTCTTCCATAAATTTTTTTTTAATTGATTATGAATTTATTGGATATAATGAAAATGGATTAGATATTATTGAAAAATTGAATATTGCAGATCGATCTTATTTAATTACAAGTCGATATGAAGATTTTCATATACGTACTCGCTGTGAAAAAATAGGGCTTAAAATAATACCAAAGGCATTTGCTGTCTACATCCCTATTGTTTCAAATAAGCGTGCAAATAAATGTATGTGTTCAGTTAAATACATTTAACTGACCGATACTTTAATATCAAGCTTATTAATTATTCTTTAAGATTTTGTCAGTATAGTTAGCCATCAGATAAAAAACGAGGAATTGATTGTGAATGGCAGAGACAGATCAGTATTTTCTACAGTAGATATTAATATTTATCTTGCAAATCAAGCTATTAGCCATGTTCGTAAGGTGCTTCCACATGGTTCAACCAATAAAAAATCAGATGAAACAAAAGAATGTTACATGGAGAATGTAGAACGGATTGGCAAAATGAGGGGCGTAGAGTTACCTTCTATGTCTCACTTAAGTCAAATAGAACGCTTCAAATTTTTAGCAAAATTATATGAAAGCTGGGGTGTTGGTAATTGCATGGAGCAAAGTATAGTAGCTCTCGTATTTTTAAATGAAATGGGTATTAACTCTATCGACTTTTGCTATATTCCAGAATCAGGGCATTATTTTTTAATTGTCGACGGTAATGTTATTTGTGATCCATGGGACGATAATGCATATTCTGTAGATCATTTTAAAGAACGACAAAAGACTTCAAAAGACATTCAGTATGCTCTATGCGTTCAATTATTTGGCAATACTACACCATTCTTAGAAGGTATCCCTCAAGTACTTGACTCTTTTGCATCAAAGTAAGCGTCTGGTGATGTACATTCCCAACATCATAAGATACTTTACAAATAAAAATTGTCAGTATTGAATATCAATAAAAAATTGCCCGGTAGTATTGACGTGAGAAACCGATCCATATATTGTTGCTCTTTTTTAAACATCATGGATTAAAAATGAAAAGCGCTGAAAAAATAAAAGCTTTTAATGAAACTAAAGGTGCGATAATAGGCGATGGTGTGGTCGTCCATAAATCGACTATTAAAGGCGCAGGTCAGGGTTTATTTACAACGAGATCGTTTGATAAAAATGAAATAATTACCGAAGTTTGTGGATCAGTTATATCGCGAGAGGAAGCAAATAAAAAAGATAGCAAGTCACATCTTAAATCACTTTCGTATCATTCCATTATTGATGGCTTAAATGATCCTCGGAAAGCTGAAGGTATTGGTGGCGGCTCTTTTGTTAACGATGCTAAAGATTCACATTTGAATAATTCCAAATTTGTAACGGATAATTTGCAATCAAGATGTTTTCTTAGAGCTACAAAACCAATAAATCCGGGAGAGGAAATTTTTGCTTCCTATGGAAAATCATATTGGAAAATGGGATTTGGTTCAAGTTAGATAAAAGCTCGCCAATTTACACTCTGATGGATTAAGTCAATCTAATAAACTGCGGCAACAATTGTCTATAATCATCTTCTGTTACGCATAACCTAATGCGATTAAGCATGGTACAAAAATATTGATAAGGTTCTATGTTATTCGCTTTGCAGGTTTCAATAAGTGAATAGAGAATAGCCCCCGCTCTTGCACCTGATGGACTTGCATTAAAAAGCCAATTTTTTCGTCCCAATGCAAAAGGTCTTATGGCATTTTCGATAAGATTGTTATCAATCTCGAGACAACCATCTAGAAGATAATGATTAAGCTTATCCCAATGTGCAATGCAATAACGCATCGCTTTACCTATAGCGCCTTGCTCCGAAGTCTTAGGTAAATGATGATCTAACCATTTTTTAAATGCTGCAAGTATAAGTACTGATTTTTCTTGACGTAACATGAAGCGTGCTTCAGGCGGGAGATTTCGATCACGTGCATCAGTTTCTATTGCATAAAGCTTTCGGTAAAATTTCACAGCTTCATGAGCAAGACCTGACGTTTTTTGCCCTTTTACGAGTTCTGCAAAAGGTCGTCTAGCATGCGCGTGACATGCGACATGAATGATATTTTTCGTAGTATCAGCCCAATTATAGCCAGAGAATGCATCCGTTTGTATATATCCTTTAAAACCTGAAAGAAACTGCATGGCATGATAGCCACCGCGTGTTTCTTGATACTCATAGACTATGCAAGGCTTACCACCTCCACCACGATAAACCCACATATAGGATTTAGTACGATCATCACGACCCACTTCATTTAATACTTGCAAGGTTGTTTCATCCACTTGCACATAGTCATAAGCCACTATTATTTTTTGCAGCAACTTAACTAAAGGTTCACAAATCTCTGTCGTTTTTAATACCCATCCGCACAAACTGCTACGTGGCATATCAATTTCCATGCGTTGCCACATGGCTTCTTGTCGATAAAGCGGAAGATGGTCGCAATATTTTGAAATAATGACATGTGCCACAAGCTCAGGTGTTGCTATGCTCTTAGGAAGCAAAAGCGTTGGCATAGGAGCTATTTTAACGTTTTCTTGGCAGGGTTTGCATGCATACTTGGGGCGTACATGTTGAATGACGCTGACTTTTGCAGGAATATACTTTAATTGTTCGCTGACTTCTTCACCAATTCGCACCAAAGTTTCGCCGCAGCTACATACTTTCTCAGCTTCACCGATATCATAAACTACTTGTTCTCTCGGTAGATAGTCAGGTAATGGACGGCGAACAGGGTGTTTTTTACGAACATGCGTTTTTACTTCAATGGTATCTTCTAGCTCTGCTTTGACTTCAGGAGGAAGCTCTACACCTGCTTCATCAAATAAGTCAGGTTGCAGAATATTTTTTTCAGAAGAGGAAGCAAAAAAGCGTTGTTTTGAGAGGCGAATTTCCTCAAGAAGATTGACATATTTTAGCTTATATTCAGCAAGTTCAGATTGGCTTTGCGCTAAGTCTTGCTGCAAATTAAGAATAATTTTTTCAAGATCATCAGCGGATTTCGGTAAATTTTTTCTTATTGTTTTCATGGCGGTATATTACCAAAACACCGCCATTTTTGCGAACTTTTTCAATAAAATTGTTCTATTTTCGTGGGTTTTCCTGCTTCCATCAGTGTATATTTATCGCTCGCTAAAAGCCATCTGAAATGCTCTTCTGTCATCGCAATACACCCTGTCGCATCACGTGCAAACATGTAACGCCCTTTTTCTAACCGACGGTACCATAAGGTGAAAGCGTTTGTTTCATAATAAAGTGCTTTTAATTTATTTCCGCTTTTACCACGGAATAAATAAAGACTTCCATCTACTGGATTTCTTTGTAAAACCTCTGCCACCAACTGACATAACGTATCAATTGATTTACGCATATCTACGGGATGCGTGTAAAAAAATATGTTTGTTTTATCTGGAATCAACATGTTTTAAAAACCTCGAGAAGATTTTTAAGATGTGTTGGGTGAATCGTGCTTTGAAAAGTAAAACGCACACCATTGGGCAATGTCATGAGAATGTCACTTGCCATGATGGGTGATTCTTTTAATTTGATAGGAACGAGCGCTGGTGTTGTTATTTCTGAAGCATTTCTTTGATGTTTAAATACTGCCTTGTAATATGAGAGTTGACTGGCATCAATTCCTTTTTGCTCACAAAACGCTTTTTGTGTGAGCCCGCTTTTAGCTTGTTCATCTATCCATAATCGCCATTGTTCATGTCGTTTTGTTTGTACTTCTTTTTGCATTTTTTTCACCTTTTTCAAAGAGGAAAAGAATGCATTATTTGCAATTTATAAAATAGATGTATTTGGCAAGACGCTTACGCATCAAACAAAAAGCCCTCAATAATAAATGGCGAGTTTGTTGCAAATGTTGTGGAAGCCAATCAGTCAAGTGGAACTTGCAAGACACTGCATTTTAATATTGTTAGGTACGGTTTTTTATCAAAATTATCACAAGCAAGATTATCTGAGGCGCTAGTTAAAGGCGTGAGTCGAGAATTACTTCATCAATCTGATGAGATAGTTGAAAACTTAAAAAAGTTAGAGCGCAAATAGACTAGCTGTTATTAAATATAATCGCATGGGTTCAGTTAAAAACATTTAATTGAACCATACACTTAAAAAATAAAATTCTGAGGCAATAACGCTAGATAATCTGCTTCTGCTTTGCAAAGTCGAATACGATGCAACATAGAACAAAAATATTTATAGGGCTCTACATTATTTGCTTTGCATGTTTCAATTAACGAATACAAAATTGCTCCTGCTTTTGCACCACTTGGACTGCCTGCAAATAACCAGTTCTTGCGTCCTAATGCAAATGGACGAATAGCGTTTTCTAATAAATTATTATCAATTTCAATTCGGCCGTCTTTTAAATAATTTATTAAAAATTCCCAATTGGATAAAGCGTAACGAATCGCAGTGCCAATCTTACTTTGTTCTGGTGTTTTAGTGAGATTTGTATCAAGCCACGATTTAAATGTAGTTAAAATAGGTTCAGATTTTTCTTTGCGAAGCTGAAATCTTTTTTCCGGCGTGTAATTATTTTCACGCGCTTCTTTTTCAATTTTGTATAATGCACGAAAATATTTTATTGCTTCAGCTGCTAATCCATTTGATTTTGAAGCTTTGATCACATCAGTAAATTTTCGACGGGCATGCGCCATACAGCCAATTCTGATGATATCATCATTTTTATTTGCAAAGTGGTAGCCAGAATAAGCATCTGATTGTAAATATCCTTTAAATCCATGAAAAAAATGTTCAGCGTGAAAACCGCCTCGTGTTGGCTGATATTCATAAACAATACAAGGCTTTTCTCCTCCGCCACGATAACACCACATATAGGATTTAGTAGTATTAGCGCGCCCAACTTCATCAAGTACTTGAACTGTCGTTTCATCGGCTTGAGCATAATCATAATGAATAATGATTTTTTGTAATAATTTAACAAGCGGTTCGCATAATTCTGCTGTTTTTAAAATCCATCCGCATAAACTGCTGCGTGGCAGATCAATTCCTAGACGATGCCAAATGTTTTCTTGTCGATATAAAGGTAAATGATCACAATATTTTGCAATAATGGTATGAGCAACAAGCTCAGGTGTCGCAATACATTTTGGTAAAAATAAAATTGGCATTGGAGCAATTTTCACATTTTCCTGACAAGGTCGGCATGCATACTTAGGACGAACATGCTGAATGACACTTAATTGTGCTGGAATATATTTTAATTGCTCAGTGATTTCTTCGCCTATTTTTGAAAGATGATTACCACATTCACATATTTTATCTTCGTCTGAAATATCATGCACGACTGTTTCTCGAGGAAGATCTTGTGGTAAAGCACGGCGAACTGGGTGTCTTTTTCTCTTATGGCTCGAAACTTCGATTTCATCATCTAACTGTTCTTTTAATTCATCAGATAATTCAACGCCTGCTTCATCAAATAAATCTGTCTGAAGAATGTTTTTTTCGGAGGACGAAGCATACAGACGTTTTTTGTCGAGGCAAAACTCTTCTAAAAGACGCGCATATTTCTCTTTATATGAAGCAAACTCAGCTTGCATATCAAAAATAATTTTGCGCAATAATTCAGGAGAGTCTGGCAGATTTTTTATGTCAAATTTCATGTCGCGCATGATAGCAAAAAACCTTACTTTTATCGATGTTTTTTAACAATAATTGGCATATTCATTTGGTTTCATGGCATCCAATCGTGAGAACTTATCGCTTGCTAATAACCAATGAAAATGTTCCTGCGTCATTTCAATAGTTCCCTCCGCATTTCTTGGAAATACGAATTTGCCTTTCTCCAAGCGACGATACCACAGAGTAAAACAATTTATTTCATAATAGAGCGCTTTTATTTTATTTCCCGCTCTATTTCGAAAGATAAACAAATAGCCACTTGCGGGATCCATTTGCAATGTTTCTGAAACCATCATGCAAAGCGTATCGATCGATTTACGCATATCCGTAGGAGACGTATATAAATATATTTTTATATCATTCAACATCAACATGAGAGCAATGCCTCCATCAATCTTTTAATTTGGATCGAATCAATTGATGCAGGAAAATAACATTGAAAACCATTAGGCAATACAATTTTTATTTCATCTGATGATTTTGTATCTTGTTTTTTGATTTGGACAGGGGAAAATAATTCCGGCTTTTTTAATTTGGCTTGGTCTTTTGCTTTTAACAAACCACGATAATAACCAAATTGAGCTATTGCTATATTTTGTTGCTTACAAAATTCTGCTTGCGATAAGCCACTTTTTTCTTGCTCATCAATTAATGATTGCCATTTGGCATGATTTGCTGATTTTTTAGTTACATTCATTTTTTGCTCCTTTAGTTATTTGAAGCAACAGAATGCTAAAAAATTATTAATTTAAAAAGATGTAATTGGCGGAACGTTTACAAATAAATCGGCAGATTTCATTTTTATCGACGACGATATTACTATTACTGATGCATGGGTTCTGCACGGACTAACAAAAAAGAAAGTCATTGCTACTTATAATTCTGTTCGATCTTTTAAGGTTGATATAGATCAATATGATTTAAATATACCAATTTATATTGATTCTGACTTGAATGATGTGATTAAAGGCCAGGAGTATGCGAAGGAATTATATGAAAGAGGATTTATGCATATTTATCTGGCTACAGGACATCCTAATAAGTTTGAAAGCATGTATTGGATTAAAGGTGTAATTGGTAAAATGCCACCATTTTAAATGGTATAGTTAATGGATGCACCAGCAACTCCAAAAGCTAATTTTATCTTGCCAATGCCCATACCATGTTATTTTCATACAATACTTGATTCGTCGGGTATGAAAATGTCTTCCAATCGGCTGCGGGTATTTGCCAATACTCTTTTGAATCAAAAAACGGAATGATATTACCTAACAATAATTCATTAACAATTTCAATCGATCCCCCATCTTCTCTTGCTATTTCTGCTAGTCTTTTTAATTGGGATTTATTGCGAAAAAGCAAATGTATTTTTTCATTGTCAGAATTAATCATAGTAAAATTACCATCTATATGAGTTAAATAAAATTCCGTGATACTATGATGTTGTATTTGTTGTTTAAAAGATGAAAATACATTCGCATCCATAAGAAAGTTGAAATCGGGTAGATTAATAATTGTTTTGCTTAATTCAATAAAATATTTCCATTCTAATTCAGATGTAATAGCTTGAAACTTTTCAATGAAGCTAGGATCATCTTTTCTAATATAAGCATCAACTAATCCGGAATTAAACGCATCAATAGCAATGTTATAATTTTTCTCACCAGTAACGAGCACATATTTTATGGGTAAATGTTGTATTTGCTTTAAAAAATCTATTCCTTGAATATCCGGCATATGATAATCAATGAATATAATGCTTATGTCTTGATAGCAGGGCTTCAAAATCATTGTTTTCAACTTTTCGATGTTAATATTAAGAATGTATTGAGATGTCGAATCAGCTACTAACGAACTTTTTTGTAATATATCTAACGCCGTCAATGCGGGTTTATATTCATTTAGCAGATAATTAAGCGCATCTGTCGGCGATGTATAAGATACCATATTTTTGTTATGCATTTTAAGTAGTATAGTACTTGTAAAAAATGGATCATCATCAAGTATTATTTTTCTTGTTGGGTAAAAGCAGACGGGAATAGAATTTAACATGATCAATCCTAAAGTTATTTATTATTATGAGTGAAAATTTCTTGTAGATGATTTATTATTTTTAATAAATTAGTCGTATTTATCGATAATAAAGGCAAAATTTCATCCGAAATGTCTTCTTTTTGTAAGCTTGCTGAGACAGCTTTTCTGTATCCTTCGATAAGCAATGGTAAAAAATCAACTAAAACACTGCTAATTGTTTTTATGGCGGTAAGTTTATTGTGTAAATCATGTAATAGAGCATCATTCAAAGATGGTTGATTATTGAGTGAAACAAGCCCAACTAATTGATCTAGACTAACGCCAAAAAAATCAGCAATAGGTTTTATTGTCGAAATTTGTGGATTATCAGTGGCTCCTGTCATCAAGCGATGAATAACAGGTTGCCCTACGCCTGTTTTTCTTGCAAGTTCGGCAGATTTAATCCCCTGTCTAGACATGAGATATGAAAGCACTGATGATAAGTTATCCATAAATTATAAAATCTTTTTAAACTATTAATACATTTAAGCATATTATAAATCTATAAAAACATTGTCAATTGAAAGAATACAACGAAAAAACTTTAAAAAATTAATACAAATACCTCATTGTATGAAAATAGTATTGACAGGTTATGAAAATATAAATATTCTTTAATGCATATTTTCAATTTTTTAAAGAATACACCAACCAGCACAAGAAAATATTATATTTTAGTTTTTTAACATTCAAATGCTTTATGGAGGAAGATGTGTCAAAAGTGGATCTAGTTTGTTGTTTGTTAGGCCCTACTCCTACGTTATACCCATCTGAAAAAAAATTATTGGAAATCAAGCTTTTTTCTCACATTTGCAGTGAATTAACAAAGATTTTTAATTCTCGATACTCGGAATTTCAACGTCTAATTAAATTTAGTCATTATCAGGAGGATAGCATGTGCAACATACAATTTATGCAAGAAATAATTAAAGATATTTTGTCTACTAATGAATATTCGCTCACAGGTATTGCAACGCACACACAAATACCGGAAGAAATACTTACTGATTTAATTATTGGGATAAATAACAATCCAACTTTTGAATCTTCAAAGAAAATTTTTGAACTACATATTAGCGTAAGACCAAAGTTATATGATGAAATAATGAAGAAAATTGCATTTGAATATCTGAATTCCAATTAAAAATTTCATAACTTCCCAAGTGCCCTCGTTGCGACCCAGCGCTTTTTTTATAAAAAATGTGCAGATCACCAACACCCTCACCTTCCCCCCTCTCCCTGCGCATGAAAAGCGCGCAGGGAGAGGGGAGCTCACAGCAAAAAATTTGTGGAGATATCTCAGAGCGCAGCGTGCCCACCCTACATTAATTCTTCCAACCCATAAACCAACTTATCCAATCCCATCACTTTTTTACATGCGAGTAATACACCCGGCATAAAACATTGTCTGTCTATGGTCGTATGCTTAATACTAAGCGTCTCACCAGGTGCGCCAAAAATAACCTCTTGATTGGCGATGATGCCAGGTAATCGGATGGAGTGGATAGGGATATTTCCATACTTTGCGCCGCGTGCTCCAGTTAGGGTTTCTTTTGTATGGGCTGGTTGCAGTGGTTCTTCGGTTCTGCTTGATGTAATGAGTTCGGCTGTTCTCATAGCAGTGCCTGAAGGGCTATCCAATTTACCCGCATGGTGTGCTTCTATGATTTCGACTATAGAAAAATGACGCGCTATTTCTTTCGCGCATTTCATCATCAAAACTGCTCCTAATGAAAAATTAGGAACAATAATGCCGCCTAATTTTAATTCGGAACAACGTTTTTGTAGTAAAGCAATTTGATTTTTGAGTAATCCGCTTGTGCCTATCACGGGATGAGCGCCTGCTTCAATGATGGTTTGGGTATTTTTGAAAGCCGCATCCGCATGGGTGAAATCAATGACAATCTGAGGTTTGTGATCTCGAATGCTTTTTGTGAGATCATCGCTCTTTCCCGTTTTTGCAACTAAAGTAAAATCCTTGCTGTGTTCTGAGACAGCTTTGACAGTTTCCTGTCCCATTTTACCTTGCGCGCCATTGATTAAAATGCGAATGGGCATATTTCTTTCTCACCTTAGTTTTTTCTGTTTTTGTTCAGTTGCATCACTTTCTCTAAAGAGCGTTGATCTTCCGCCAGGGTTAACAGTATAAGGGTATGATTTATTGTTTTCTAATATGATTTTTAATTGTTTAATGTCGCTATTCTTGGTGCTTAATAAGATTTTTAATTGATCAATTTCGTTATCCTTGCCGTTTAGCGAATGGGACTGTTTTACGATAATTTTTTTTAAGCTTGCACATTCTTTTAATTGCTCATCGAATTTTTTTTGTAAGATTTCTAATCTTGTTGCTATCTTTGCTTCATTTTGTTGCGCTATTTCTAAAAGTTTTTGTAGATCTTCAAGTTGTGTAGCTTGATCCAAAGAATTTTTATCTAGTTCTTCAAAAGAGTCTTGGCCTTGCATGTGTGTGTTCCTCTTATATGTGTCCTTGAGAATATTCCTTGATTTTTATTCGTTTTGCAAGCTGGATGTTGTCAAAAATTTGCATAAAGGTCCCATGGTTCTGAAAATATGGATTTGGTATATATGGGTTTTTGTGGGCGGTTATTGAATAAAGTTGTGCTATTGTTTGCAACAGTAGGTAGTGTTACTTTTGGTTCTGTGGGTTGTCTTGCTTTTTTTTCAGTTTCCAAAGCAGATTTTGTTTCTTTATGTTCATTTTTTTCTTGCATCAAACGTTCTTCCGCTTGTTGTTTTGCTGACTCAAGTTCAGTTATTTTATTAATTAACATTTCATATTCACGTTCTTTTGTGTCCATTTTTGCTTGTAAATTTCTATACTCCTGTTGTAATGCGAGTTGTGCTTCCTGTTGTGCCTGAAGTTCCAGCGTTTTTTTGCGTAGATTTTCATAATGAGCTTCTTGTTTTAGTAAATCAACTTTAAGTGATGCAATTTCGGTAGCCAAGGTATCTTCTTCTTGAGTAAATTGAGTCTGTTGTTCTTGGATTTTTTGGTGTAATGCATCATGCAATTGTTCTTTTGTTCCAAGTGTCGTTTCAAGCTCTTGTATTCGATCTTTTGCTTGTTGAAGTCTATTGGCTAATTCCATGTAATCTTTGTAGTAAACTAATTTCTCATCAGCGGCAAGTTTTTTTTCAGGGCTTGACGCAGGAGGTTTGCTGCCGAAATAGGGTAACATAATGGTCTCACTGGTTTTGTTGAATATAGATTATCAACTATTCATTCTACTTTCAAACGTTGGTATATGCACAAAGTATTGGTCAATTTTTGCTATAGGATATTGATATAGACGGGTAAGATGAGCGGGATTAAGTATCGTTGATGCAGGCCCCGCCAGGAAGTCTCCATCCTTGAATATCATTAAAATATGATCGCAAAATTGTGCAGCCAAATTGATATCATGTAAAGACATCATCACACTTATTGATTTTGATTGAGCAAGATTTCTGAAATGACGCAGTATCTTTATTTGATAGTAAATATCTAAATGATTAGTAGGTTCATCCAATAAATAAAGTTGCGGCATCTGTGTCAGTAGTGTTGCAAGCGTTAAACGCCGGCGTTCGCCGCCTGAGAGCGTTTGAATTTTTTGGTCACGCAGCTGGATTAGTTCCATGTCGGTAAGCGCTTGCAGGATGATTTTGTTGTCTGTATCGCTTTCGTAGGAAAAAAAATTCAAATGCGGATAACGTCCCAAGCTGCATAATTCAAAAACCGTTTGTGGAAATACATCATGTGTTTCCTGGAGTGAAATACCCACTATTTTTGCTAACTCACGTTTCGGAATAGTATCAAGTTTTTTTGTGAATAATTTTATGCCGCCTGTTGATTTATGAATTGATTTACGAAGGCCTGCCAGAGTGTGCAGTAAGGTTGTTTTACCGCATCCATTAGGACCTAATATTCCCCAGGTTTGACCAGGGAAAATAGTAAAATTAAGCTGATAGCAAAGTATTTTTTCAGCTATGGAAAGGGTGAGATTCTCTGCTTGCAGTATCGCATTCATTTTTTGTTTAATAACCATAAAAAAACAGGGATGCCAAGCAAAGCCATCATCATGCCAACCGGTATTTGTTGGGGTGCAAAAAGATATCGAGAAAAGGTGTCTGCAAGCGTCAATAAACTTCCTCCAAGTAATACGCTGCTTGGGATTAGCCATCGATGATCATAGCCACCTAGCAGGCGTAACATATGCGGTACAATAAGTCCAATGAAACCAATACAACCTGCAAGGGCGACGGCTGATGCAGTTAATAATGAGCATAATACGTAAAGTTGTTTGTGCAGCCTTGAAAGTTGAATGCCTAGTGATTCAGCCTCTCGATTTCCTCTGGCGAGTACATTGAGTTGTTTTGCAAGGCTTAAGCCGAGCAGCACCGCAATAAACAAGATTGCGCTTTCCAGATAAGGTTTATGGGCGTAACTTAAATCACCTAATAGCCAAAATAACATACTATGTAGTTCTCTATCCGTGCTTATCATGAGGATAAAGCTGATTAAGGCTGAGAAACCACTGGTAAGTGCAACGCCTATGAGGAGAATTTTTTCGTGATCCCAGGCATGGTATTTTTTGGATAAGGCCAGTATGATTGCCATGACACAAAGGCTGCCTAGCCAGGCCGCACCTGTTAGCCAATAGCCTGCTAGTCCAAAAAACAAGCACAGCAACGAAGTCACGGCAGCGCCTCCTGAAATACCAAGGATATAAGGATCAGCTAATGGATTTCGTAGTAATATTTGCATGATGACACCGGACATGGCCAATAGCCCCCCTGTGACAAAAGCGCTTAGGGTCCTTGGAATGCGTAATTCAACGATAATTTGATAAATGATAGAGTTTTCTGGCTTTGTTACGGCATCCATCAGTTGAAAAAGGCTGATGGAAGTACTGCCTTTTGCAATAGAAAAGAAAATACTGACCATTGCCAGGATAAGTAAGCCCATTAACATGGTAAACTTCGTTTTTATCATAAAATATGTTTGCTGATTCGTGCATATTTTGAAAAAATGCATGATAGCTTATTTTTTATAAAATTTATTCAATATATTTCAGTATTTCGGGTGGTTCTTACGTGATCGATGAAGATGGTTTCAGACATGGGATAGGTATTATATTGGTCAATGCTAAGCGCCAAGTTTTTTTGGCGAAGCGAGTGGGTAAGCTTGCTTGGCAATTTCCTCAAGGTGGAATACAAGAAAATGAGACCCCGACCGATGCTATGTTTAGGGAACTGAATGAAGAGGTGGGGCTCAATAGTGAAGATGTTAAAATATTATCGGTGACACGACGATGGTTGCGTTATCGTTTACCCAAAAGATTGGTACGACATCATTCAACACCTGTTTGCATTGGCCAAAAACAAAAATGGTTTTTATTACAATTGGTGACGAGTGAGTCAAATATTAATTTAGCAGTGACAAATAGTCCTGAGTTTGACTCTTGGGCTTGGGTATCCTATTGGTATCCTTTGACGCAAGTCGTTGCATTCAAGCGGAGAGTCTATAGTTTGGCAATGAAGGAGTTTGCGCGCATCGTATTATCGAAACGTTTTTGGGAATCTATAAAATAGAAAGTGAGGTATCTTCATGCTAAAAACCTTACGGCGCATTATTCAGGAAGTAGCAAGTGCCGAAGATTTTAAAGAAGCGCTTAATATTATGGTTAAGCGTGTTGCCAAAGCATTGGATACGCAAGCTTGTTCTATTTTTTTATTAGATCGCGGACGTAGTGAATACGTTTTAATGGCAACTCAAGGTTTAAATCCTCATGCGGTAGGCAAGGTACGTATTCCTGTTGATCAGGGGCTCATTGGTTTGGTGGGTGAACGTGAAGAACCTATCAATATAGATGAAGCTCACAAACATCCGCATTTTTTGCAAGTGCCTGAAGTGGGAGAAGACAATTATAAAGCATTCCTGGGTACGCCTATTATTTATCATCGTCAAGTATTAGGCGTATTGATTGTCCAGCAAGAAGAACCCAGGCGTTATGATGAATCTGAAGAAGCTTTTTTGGTAACACTGGCAGCTCAGTTAGCCTCGATTATTGCACATGCAGAAGCGACAGGTGTGGTCGCTAATTTATATGAAACGCACGATATAAAACAGGGAAACCTGACTTATTCGGGTATTCCCAGTTCCCCAGGAGTCGGTATGGGTTGTGGTGTCGTGGTCTATCAACTCCTGGATTTAGATGGAGTTCCCGATCGTCCCGCCGAAGATATCCAAACTGAAATTGAGTTATTGGAGGCGGCTCTCGCTTCGAGCCGGGAAGATTTCCGCATACTTGGAGAGCGTTTGCATCCTAACCTGCCATTGGCGGAGCAATCTTTGTTCGAAGTGTATCAACGTATGTTAGATGCATCGGATTTAGGTGCGGAAATTATTCAACTGATTCGTGAGGGACATTGGGCACAAGGCGCATTACGCAAAGTCATACAATCCCATGTGCGGCATCTGGAAAGTCTGGAAGATGAGTATTTGCGTGAACGTGCTATCGACATTAAAGATTTAGGTCATAGGGTATTAGGTTACCTGCAAAGAAATGAAAAAGCATTGCCCAAGTATACCGATAAAACCATTTTGATAGGCGAGCAACTGACAGCTTCGGATATAGCAGAAGTTCCAGAAGGTTGTTTGGTCGCGGTCATTTCGGCAAAAGGTTCCAGTAGTTCGCATGTTGCAATTTTAGCGCGTGCTATGAATGTTCCAACCGTCATGGGTGTAAGTGATATTCCCATTTATGAGTTGCAAGATAAAGAAATGATAGTCGATGGCTATTATGGTCAAATTTACATTAATCCTACGGAAGCAGTGCGTGAGGAGTTCCAACATGTTGTTCTGGAAGAACGTAAATTAGATAAATCATTGCAAGTTTTGCGTGATAAGCCTGCACAGACTAAAGATAAACATAGAATTGCGTTGATGGTGAATACAGGTTTGGGTACTGATGTAAGTTTATCGCTTGCAGCAGGTGCTGAAGGTGTAGGTCTTTACCGTACTGAAACACCTTTTTTAATGCGCGATCGTTTTCCTTCAGGCGAAGAACAAAGAATTATTTATAAGCAATTATTAGCATCGTTTTCGCCACGATCTGTGACCATGCGTACGTTGGATATAGGGGGTGATAAATCGCTGCCCTATTTTCCTGTCAAAGAAGATAATCCTTTTTTAGGTTGGCGTGGTATTCGTATAACGCTGGATCATCCGGAAATATTTTTAGTGCAAGTGCGTGCGATGTTACGTGCTAGTGAAACGTATCATAATCTGCGCATAATGTTGCCTATGATTACCGATGTGGGCGAGGTGGATGAAGCTTTGCGTTTGATGAAGAAGGCTTTTGCAGATGTGAAGGATGAGGGTTATTCCATTGAAATGCCTGAAGTCGGCGTCATGATAGAGGTCCCTTCGGCGGTTTATCAAGCACGTGCTATTGCGAAACGTGTCGATTTTTTATCGGCAGGAAGTAATGATTTAACACAATATTTGTTAGCTGTGGATAGAAACAACACAAGAGTGGCCAATTTATTTGATTCATTACACCCTGCTGTTTTGCGTGCATTGTTGCAAGTCGTCGAAGCAGGACACCAGGAAGGCAAGCACGTGAGTATTTGCGGCGAAATGGCAGGTGATCCTGTAGCCGTTCTATTATTGCTTGCTATGGGTTTTGATTCCTTAAGTATGAATGCCTCATCTATTGCGCGTATGAAGTGGGTCATACGTCAGTTTACCTTAAAAAAAGCGAGTCAATTACTTCAAGAAGTGCTTGGTATGGAAAGTGCGGTGATGATACGTTGTCATATGGAGCTGGCATTAGAAAAGGCTGGATTAGGCAGCTTGATTCGAGCAGGTAAAAGATCATGATGTTTTGGTATGTGTTGACAGGGATATTCGCTGGAGCGATGTCGGGTATGCTAGGCTTGGGGGGTGGTATTTTTGTCGTGCCAGCTCTGGCCGCTTTATTTTCGTATAATCCAGATATATCTATTGAATTACATATGCGTATGGCCATAGGTACGTCACTTGCCATCATGATTGTCACGCTTGCGTCCAGCCTTTATGCGCATCATAAACGTAGAACAGTCAACTGGCTCATGGTTAAAACGATTTTTCCAGGATTATTCGTAGGAATTATGATAGGAATGTTGCTTGTATATGTTCTTCCTTCGAGCTTTCTTAGCCGTATTTTTAGTGTTTTTCTTTTGTTTCTTATAGTCCATATGTTGTTTTTTGAGCATGATTCTCCGGAAGAATATAGTTCAAAAACGATATCACCCGCTTTGATCACGGGATTTTCCGCGTTAATAGGCGTGCTTTCTGGTTTATTGGGTGTAG
>JABDBK010000012.1 GCA_013288655.1 Gammaproteobacteria bacterium
AACATATTATTTTATATTTATACTTGCCAAAAAATATATACTAAGGGGAAAATATTTTATGCAAGATCGAAACACTACTGCTAATGAAACTAAAACTGATGCTCTAAAAAATGATGAAGAATTAATCGCGCTTATGAAAAAATATAAAAGTCCACTTATTAAGAGAACACAAACAGTTTCAACCTCAAACCAAAGTATCTTTAATAAGCGCGCTAAAAGCAACAACGATCATTCCGTAGATACAACTAATGAATTTGGTTTTATTAATTCAGAAGGAAGAATGGTATTTACTGAATCACTCTAGGGCGTGTCGTTGCTCTGAGGGTGCTTCAGGTCATCACTGGATTACGCGAACAAGCCGCGGGACGACGTGGATGAGGTGTAAGCATGTTTTTTATTCCAGAACATCCGGCCGATTAACATTTTTAAGTAAAATTTTCATGATGGTTTCGATCTGATTTATTTCATCCTGATTATTTTTGTTTTTAGCTAAAAATAGATATGCCGTTATTTGTTTGAGCTTCATATAAATATTTAGTTTGGATTTTTTCACTTCAAGCTTCAATAATTCAAGGCGTTTTTGCATCATGAAGCCAATGATATTTGGTGACAAATGTTTCTCTGTTGTCAATGCAGCCAGCCTGCGTGTTTTGCACAAAGCATTGTTATTATCATAGATTTCATTAAGCATTTTTGCGCCTGTGGTGATGTAAGAATGAGAAGAGGATGTTTCAATTAAGAAACTATTGTTTGGATTTATATATGCTTTATTGTCATCATTTCTTATTGTGATCACGTATTTCCCAAGACTCATAGCTTCATTTAACTCATAACCGAAAGCAGCTTGATCATGCATAGATATAAAACAATCTGCATAATGTAGATAGCTATAGTAGAGATCATCCTTTGTTTTATTTTCGATAATTTTTATATTCTTCCTGTTCTGACAAGCGGCAAGTAATTTTTTATAGTCCTCTGACTGTTTTGCATTGATAAAAAAGCATATAAGCAAACCATCATCTCTATCATCAAATCCCTCTTGAAATGCCATTAAACTTTCTAACGATTTCTGCGCAGTAAAATCTCGGTCAAAATCGTGATGCATCAGTACAACGAATTTATTGATAGGAAAATCTATTTTTTGTACTTTATATTTAGGTTGCAATACAGGAAATGGAATAACTGTTATATTGGTAAGTCCATACTTTTCATGCAGCTTCTTTTTGCAGTTGAAACTGGGTACCCATAGTTCAGTATAATTTTTTGTTTTGATGTCAGTAAAATCTTTCAAATTATCTATATTGGGGATACAAACACGGACATCTCCGTCAAAAATTTCAATGCGATCGGATTTTACGATTATTTCTTTTGCAAAAGAAAGAAGAGAGGGAAAATATGAAGGTTTTCCAGAATCTCCTTGAAAAGATGTTTTAATGGATGCATCCGTATATTTTATCTTATAATTACTGCCAATGCTGTTGTTTCTTAGATGCACCATGGTTTCTAAACTTACCACTCCATCGTAATTAAAATTGTTTTTCATCCAAGTGATTAAGTTATCGTAGTTGATAGTTTGTTTCGTATTTAGATATCCTACAAAAATATCGGGTAATATTTCAAAAAGTTTTCTGACATAAACAGGAAGCTTTGTCTCAGTATCTACGCTATTTAGAAAATTATAAAAATCTATATCAGTGAATGGATCAGTGCTAGTATTCTTGGTATGGTTAATATATTCCTTGTACAAAAAAGTACAGATTTTATCGAGTTTCATGTTATCTAATTTATATCTGATTTCAAATCTGAGAAATCCAAATTTCTTAAATTTATATTTTTTTAATTGTTCTAGATAATACATACGAGCTTCTTTTAGAAATGCATAATGATATACAGCTCTCTTTATCCCGCTGAAATGGATAAAAGCAATGGGATGCTCAAAATCATTAATATAAAAATTACCATATGAATCGGATAAGACTTCGTAGTGTTCGCTGTTCCAGGGCGCCAGGTTATAAGCAGGCGATTTTAGGACATGAAATCCTTCAAAATAAGCAGGTAAAAAATCAAGCCACTTTTGATCAACAAAATATCCGTTTCGTAAATCTACGATACATTGCCATTTTAGTTTTTCTTTCCACCAGGTCATCATCCTTAGGGTTTCGGGAGTATTTTTTAGGGCAAGAAAACCCAAATTATAAATACCGCATTGCAGGAAAACATTATCTTCTCCAATGATATTCGATTTCAGAGATTTCAAAGCATGCGGCGTTACCACGCCATTAACATTACCATCCAAAAGGCTATCAATCTCTGTCATCCGCCTGACGACATATATATCTGGATCCAGATAAATAACTCTATTGTAATGTTGAGCGAAAAGAAATTCAAAACACTGCGGCTTTATAGATGTAGCTAGTTCAACTTGCAAATAATAAACTAATCTTTGATGCAAATCCAATTCATCCAGAACATCGCCGATGTATATCACATTAACGTTATTATCCAGCTGATTCACGTTTCCTGTGCCAATGACGAACAAAAATAAATCGCTATCTTGATAATGTTTGCTTACGCTATCAAACATGATCATAGCCATCGCTGCATAGTCAGCATCTGCAATAGTAAAAATAACTTGTTTATGATGAGAATGGGCATCTTGCATCATTAAAAAATCCGACTTGCTAAACTTCCTGTGTATCATTCTTGAGTGATAAGATTAATATTCATTTTTTTAGCTCGTTTTATAAAAGTTTTGTCTAAAGTTGCAAATTCATTCGTTACTTCGATGGATGAAGCAAGATGCATAGCATCCGCGAAATCCAAACCCTGACTGTACCATCGCATTATTTTGATGATACATGAGGGATCCTCCACGGTAATGCGAGGCAATCCTAATAATTTTTCAAATGTTTTACAAATAACATCCGAGCTAAATTCATAGGTATAACGCAACACCCATTCTGTTTCTAATAGAACACTTTTAGAAATAAATATTTCATTGTGTTCGATTAGCTTTGCAGCATACTGTGCCTGTATTTTATCATCATTCGTCAAAAACCTTATCAATAGATTAGTGTCAATGCCAATCATTTTTTTTCTTTTGCTCCTTTTGCTATTCCTTCTTCCATTTCTTTAAGCGATTTTTTTGCTCCAGTATAATTCACGCAACCGAGCACCTCTTTTATGGAAGTAGATTTAAATGGTAATCGCGGCGTTAACAAAACACCTTGTTCGGTATCAATCACATTAAACTCGAGACCAGGCTGCCATTTGTGGGCTTTTCTGATGCTTTGGGGAATAATGACTTGGCCTTTACTTGATAAATGAGTGGTTTCCATAAATCTCCTCAATACATTTAGATAGTAAGATTAAAGTAAGATTATAACTCTTTGAAAATCAAAATACAATAGACGTTAGAAGTTTGTTGTTATGAAAGGAAATTTGAGTCAGGATAGATAAAATTTACTCAGTGTAGGCGTGTTCTTGATCTCATACATTTCATTAAACTTGTCCCACATCATTTTACTGAAAAGATAATGCGTTTCATATTCTTGTAGCATATCAGTAATTTTGGCATAGTATATATTTTTATAATTATCATATTCAGCACGAAATGGATTTCTAGTATCTGTGAGAGGCTGATCAAAATAGTCTTTAGCTTTTTTTAGCTTCTCCATACATCTATAAAAAGTTAAGATACTCCATACGTTCGTATAGTTCCAAGTCATAGCTACTTCAAGCCACCGATCTCCGTGTTTTTTTAATATCAAAATATCATGCGGGACATTGATATAATCGTTTAAAAATGATAATGCCTGTTCAATGAGCTCAATATGTTCTTTCAGATTCAAATAATTTTTTTTCAGGTTTACGGTTTATTTTTGCCGTAAATTTTTTGAATAGTTTCATATTTAATTCGGATTTTCTAGACTTAATACTCCAGCATTATAATCATACGCAAATAATTCTGCATAACGTCCCCATTCAATCACCGTTTCTAAAACGCGAGATGCTTCTTTTTCAGTGAGATAATCTTCAAGTAATGATAAGAAATTTTCTTCCAATGCACGATGGCGTGGATGTCTTGTGAGTTGATCATAGATATAACGTGCGAGCGGCACATATTTTTTTAGATGTTCTAAAAATATTTTTTTACGCTCAAGAATGTCGGCTTCAGCAAAAGCTTTGCCTGCATCGGTGATGGTAATATCGCCCTTGGATACTTTTGCAAAATGTAAAATTTCAAGTAATTCGGTTAAAGGAAATAATTCATCAATATCAAGATTTAAAATATCTGCGACATCAGGCAAGTCCATTTTTCCTTGATTTTCTGGTGCATTCAAGGTTTCAAGAAGACCTGTGATTTCGGCAATATTGGCTTCAGGTAAGCGATATCCAAGATCAATAGGCTGATGGGTTTCTAGAGTTCCGATGGGTGTTTCCATGCGAGTTTGCGGCGTGGTCATCAAGGTATATACACGATCTATTTGATTGCGAAAACGAGGATCTAAATCACTGCGAGGGTGCGGCAAGGTAATTTTAAGTTCACCGCGTATGCAGCCCGGATTGCTATTGAAAACAATAATACGATCAGCAAGTAATACCGCTTCTTCAATATTATGCGTGACAAATAAAATGCCATGTAAGCCTGTTTTTTTTGTTTGCCATAAATCGAGTAAATCGCTTTTTAAATTATCTGCGGTCAATACATCAAGTGCAGAAAAGGGTTCGTCCATCAGTAAAATATCAGGGTTTACGACGAGCGCACGCGCAAAGCCTACACGTTGACGCATCCCGCCGGATAATTCTTTGGGGTAAGCGGTTTCAAAACCATCCAAGCCTATGGTATCAATCGCTTTGAGTGCACGTTCGCGGCGTTCATCACGATCAATGCCCAGTGCTTCTAATCCCAGTTCTACATTTTGTAATACGGTAAGCCAGGGTAAAAGCGCAAAAGTTTGAAATACCATAGAAATACCGCGTGCAGGACCATAAATAGGATTTCCGCGATAATAGACAGTGCCTTGGCTTGGCTGAATAAGTCCTGCAAGTATGCGCAATAAGGTTGATTTTCCTGATCCTGACTTGCCTAGCAGGGCAACAATTTCGCCTTCAAACAGGCGGAAATTAATGTCTTGTAATACTAATAATTCTTGTTTGCCGCCTTTAAAAAAACTTTTTCGCACATTGCGTGCTTCGAGTAATGGTTCTGATGTCATGGATGTTTGGGACATATAAAATCCTTAATTAATCTAGCGTGTAGCGGCTTTGAGCATAGCGATATAAGGGACGCCACACAAAATGATTGAAGAGTAAAACCAAAACACACATCATACCTATGCTTAATCCAATATTGATAAAATCACCTTTTGCAGTGTATTCAGAAATATAAGCACCAAGCCCCGTTGCGACGAGCTTAGTATTGCCCCAGCTTACGACTTCAGCGACAATGCTGGCATTCCACGCTCCACCTGCGGCAGTAATAGCGCCGGTAATAAAATACGGAAAAATGGCAGGAATGATGAGCTTTTGCCATCGTAACCATGTTTTTAAACCTAAATTATCGGCGGCTTGTAATAAATCTTTAGGTATTAAAGATGCGCCTGCGATCACATTAAAAAGTATGTACCACTGCGCACCTAAAATCATCAGTGGTGTCGCCCATATATTCACATTCAGGTGATAAGTCACAATAAAAATAACCACAAAAGGGTAGAGTAAATTTGCTGGAAATGCTGCAAGAAATTGCGCAATGGGTTGAACAATATAGGCCGCCTGAGGTCTTAATCCTACCCAAACTCCAATGGGTATCCATATGAGCGAGCATAAAATCACTAATATAAATACGCGAAAAGCAGTGACCATGCCTAAAAAGAAAACGTGTTTTATGGTATCTAAGGAAACATTTTTGATGACAAAATGAAAGAAAAATACGACTAAACAGATCATCGCAAAGATAAATAGGATGTTCCAAATCCAAATGGCATATTGCTTGGCTTTATAAGATGAGGGATGAAAAGCGGTGAGTGGTTTTGAGCGTAAAAAAGAGATATTAACACCACTTTCCAAGAGATAACCTATCTTGTAACCCACATGCCGTATAAATCGTGTGCGATTTAATATATCCAGAATCCAGGAATGAGCTTCCACACCTTCTTGTCCGACTAATTCGGATTTAAATTTTTCAGCCCAGGCGACTAAAGGACGAAATAAGAGTTGATCATAGATTAAAATAACGATGAACATGGTTAATATGGCAAATCCAATAGCATGCATATCGGCTGATTGAATAGCAACGGTGATATAAGAACCAATGCCAGGTAATAAAATTTGCTGATTTGACACGGAAATGGCTTCCGATGCGACGACAAAAAACCATCCTGCCGTCATGGATGCCATGGTGTTCCATAATAATCCAGGTAATGAAAAAGGAACATCAATGCGCCAAAAACGTTGCCAGGCAGATAAATGAAACATGGTGGCGGCTTCGTTTAATTCAGCCGGTACGGAGCGTACCGTTTGATAAAACCCGAGTGCCATGTTCCATGCCTGTGATGTGAAAATGGCAAAAATAGCAGCGCATTCGGGCCCCAATAAGCTATTAGGGAACAAAGCAATAAATCCTACGACCGTAATCGATAAAAATCCCAAAATAGGCACAGACTGCAAAATGTCAATAAATGGAATAATAATGCGTTCAGCGCGTTTGCTTTTGGCGGCCCAGGTTGCAAAAGTAAAGGTAAATAATAATGAAAAAATTAATGCTAAAAACATGCGCGATACAGTTCGTAAAGCATATCCAGGCAAATGATCTGGATTGAGAGAAATAGGTATGGCTTGTCCCAATTGATAAGGTACAGCCATTTGTTTTGCATTCCAGGCCAATAACATGATGATGCCTAACACCATAAACAAAGCTAGCATATCCCAATAATTGGGGTAGGCTTTTTTTTGATAGACATTCATAAAGGTGTTGCGTAAAAAGCTCATGTTAAAAGCCCTTCGTTATAAAAATAGCAAACGTCCGCCATCGACGGCAATGTTTACGCCTGTGACATAGCTCGCATCTTTGACAAGAAATAACACCGCTTCAGCAATGGCATGAGTATCGCCATGGCGTTTAAGTGCAGTATGAGAAATAATATTTTTTTTTATTTTTTCGGATAAGATGTTAGCCCCTTCTGGCCAGATAATCGCGCCAGGCAATACAGCATTCACGCGAATACCCAAAGGCCCTAATTCACGAGCAAGCGCTTTGGTCGCCATGCTAAGTCCTGCTTTTGAAATGCTATAAACAGAGTAATCTTTCATAGGCCGTTCAGCGTGAATGTCTAGAATATTGACGATAGAACCTTTATGTTTTTTTAAATAAGCTTGAGCGCTCTGTGCTAAAAAAAAGGGCGCTTTGAGATTGGTATCGATTAAACTATTCCATGATTTTGTGCTCACTTTGCCAATAGCTGTTTTATAAAAACAAGAGGCATTGTTGACAAGGATGTCTAATCGTCCCCAAGTATTCGCAGCTTCTTTGATAAGCGGTTTAAGTGTATTAGTGTCGGATAAATCAGCCTTAACAATGATGGCGGAATTTTCGCGTTGTTTATTAAGTGAACGACATAATTTGACCACATCCCCTTTTGAATGCCTATAATGTAATACCACATTCGCGCCATTTTGGTGTAAGATGCGTGCAATTTCGGCACCTATGCGTCGGGCAGCGCCCGTGATAAGAGCGACTTTTGTGTTAAGATTCGAAGATTTTGGCATCGTTCACCTATGTAGTTTTGAGTATTATAATCTATATTATGAAATGTCCTAACCCTGAAATACATGAAAAAGCACATAGTGAAACATTAACGGCAATCATACGTCAGGAAATCCAGAGATCTGGCGGCGGCATTCCATTTGCTCGATTTATGGAATTGGCGCTGTATGCGCCTGGTTTTGGATATTATACGGCAGGCAAGCATAAATTCGGTGCGGGCGGTGATTTTTTGACCGCGCCAGAAATCTCCCCTTTATTTGCGAAGAGTATTGCTCGTCAATGCCAACACATTGCAGATCAGCTTTCCTATTACGATATATTGGAATTTGGTGCGGGAAGCGGCGTTTTTGCAAAAGATATATTGCTAGCGCTGGATGAAATGGGAGCTTTGCCCGAGCATTATTTTATTCTTGAAGTAAGTGGTGATTTGCGCGAAAGACAAAAGTGTTTATTGCAATCAACATGTCCGCAATTTTTGTCACGTATTCAATGGCTGGATCATTTGCCAGAATCTCCTATTCAAGGTGTCATTTTTGCAAATGAAGTGATGGATGCATTGCCTGTGCATATGTTTGAAATAAAACATGATGAAGTTAAAGAACGTTTTGTCATATGGCAAAACGATCAATTTTGCTTTGAATCTCGAGAGCCTGTTACACCCGGATTAAAGACGCAATGCGAAGCGTATCACTTACCTAACGGCTATCAATCGGAAATTCATATATTTTTATCGGCGTGGATACATAGCGTTGCAGATGTATTGAAAAAAGGTGTGATTTTATTATTCGATTATGGCTATGGCAGATCAGAGTATTATCATCCCGATCGCAGCATGGGAACCTTGATGTGCTATGATCAGCATAGAAAACATGATAATCCATTGATAAATATCGGTTTACAAGATATCACAGCGCATGTCGATTTTACGACAGTGATTGAAAGTGCAGATGCATCAGGCTGCAAGCTTGCAGGCTTTACGACGCAAGCGGCTTTTTTAACAGCATGCGGATTGTTGGAGATCGCTGAAAAACACATGCATTTATCGGCAAAAGAAAAATTTCAGCAAGGACAAGCCATAAAAAAATTGCTTTTCCCATCAGAAATGGGCGAACTCATTAAAGTGATGGCATTGTCTAAAGCATGGGATGTTCCATTGATGGGGTTTTCGTTGTTGGATAGACGGCGGGATTTATAAAAAATCGCTTTAACCCAGGAAAAAGTGGTAAATCACTAACAGGAGTTATCAGTAAGTTAAAAAATGAGGGGATCCTTGAGGAAAAACACAGTAAAAGTACGGTATTTTCAACATCATGTGCGGTCAATCGGAAAGCGAATTGAAACATATTTTTTACGTTAATGACGTATGTCTATGTTTTTTGTAACAGTGTTTCTTAAGTGATAAAAGCGTGATAATTCCATAAAGGGCCAAAAATTGCAGCTGAAGAATAACAAATTTTATATCGTTATTTCAATGAGTTATTGATTAATTTAAAAATGAGAGGACAATTGAGGTAATATATGATTATTTTATCAGTTTAGATAATTTTATAATTAATTCTGATTTTTTTTTGCAATTCAGTTTTGTCTTGATGATGTCAAGATAATATTCGACTGTACGAGCAGAAAGTTTAAGGCTCACACCAATTTCTTTGGCAGTTTTGCCTTTGAGCAATAATACACAACATTCAAACTGCCTCAGCGTCAAAGAATAATCATTGGATGATTTTGTGTTTCGTAATATTGGATCTTCTATATTTTGCAGAACTCTTTTAATGCCAACTAATTCATTAAATGGTAAAATGATTTTTTGTTTTTCAGCTTGTTTAATAATAGATGAAGCTTTTTCTCGAAAAAATTCTTTGAATGATTTGAGTAAATCCATTTTGGAAAGATAAACATTTATAATACGATCATTTCTTGAGTTCGTCGCAAATGTAAATGTTTCACAATAATTTTCATTTGATTCAAACAGCCAAATTCCATGATCAATACCAAACGCTCTATCACAATCATCTAATATTTTTTGATTAGGAGTCGTTGACCAAAGTAAGACTTGGTCTTTATACATGTCTGGTTTATATTCTGTATTGCTACATAAATAATATTTTTGTTTTAAATAAATATCGAGACTGTGATATCGATCGTCTAAATATATACGTGACCCATCATGATATTTTCGTGAAAAACTAAAAGCAGTAATTCCAAGCTTGTTAAGAGGTTTAACAATTTCCATAACATCTGGTATAGCTGAATAGAAAATATGAGAATCTGGTAAATGCATCGGCACTGTTGCTTATGAATTGTCTTACAAGTTAATTTTTGTAAAATTATACTATAAAAAAATACAGGATTGCAACTCAATGATCCCACTCTGTCCTAACTAGATAAAAATGTCCCCTTAAAAACTGAATAGAAATGTCCCCTATAATATTTTTACCAATCAATGACTTACAGGGAGAAAGTCAGCCTGCCCATCTTTCCGTCTCAGCGGTCTCCCATCCATCAGGGAACTGCTCACGGTATTGCGTATTGGCTGCATCATTATTACCTGTCAACTCGAATAATTTATTTTTGATCAGGGTCGCCATCTGCGTATCTTCCACCGCGAGGGCCGTTCGATAAGCTGTTGCATTATTAGATCTTTGACCTGAGAGCGCTGTTACATAGTCATTTTAGTCTAATTTTTCTAACAATAATGAAGGGTCTCTTTCTAAGATCGCTTTCACGATATCGGGTTTCCCATTCACAATAGCTGTTAACAACTCCTTTAATCGTGCATCTTTTTGTGTTTTGATCGAGTTAAATAAGGTGGATACCAATGGCACCGACCCATGACCAGTGACATGATCAAAATCATCATATACTAGCATGGTATTCATCACATCAACGGGGATTGCTGTCTCCTCAGTTCCCTTGGCGTTTTTTAAATCAATATTCAATGGCTTTCGTGAACTTGTCATTGTTGTTCCTCTTTTTCTTTTCATAGGAGCCAATTTTTACTACCCCAGACCGAACCTCAACTTAAGTTGCCAGCTTAGTGGGTAGGATGTTTCATTACATTAAAACCTGGATCAATTTCAAATTTAGATTTATCAGCATCTGTTTTTCTTTCTTTATGAACTGCTACAAAAAACCTATGTACGCAGTTAAAATTCGTAATGTAATTACCTATTGTTGAAATCAATTCTGATGGCATATGAACGTTTGGCAAAATAGCTTCTGCTATTGCCTGATCCACCTTATGATTTCTGATTACATGTTCGTAAATTTGATTAAAAGTATATAGTTCAAGGCTTCTCTCATCTAAAACTTTGCTAGCCGGGTTAATATGCCTATTAATAAATGCTCGAAGTTTTGTATCAAAATCAGGTGTAAATCGATCATAATCAATATGGCGCATTGCTTGTAAAGCAATAGCTTCAGTAATTTTTGTCAGATAGTCTCCATCTATCATTCTCTCCCTTGTTTTTGTATGAAGTTGTGCATTACAAGCTGCTTGTACAAGGGTCAATCCACTCCAACTTTCACAACCTTCATTAAGGTCTCTATGATTAAATAGTTTATTATGAAGCTCTACATTAGGATTTTGTAGTAATGTAAAAAAAGCATGACGAAAAAATTCTTCTTCATTTTTTCGGGTATCCTGTAGGGATTCAATAAAAAATTTCCAAATAACAATGCCGTTGTTTAGGTTGGGGTCGGCGCCTCTCGCTATAAAATCTTCAATTGGAAAAATACGATGAACCTTAGGCCCGTAAAAGAAAAGAGGGCATACATCGAGACCTTTATAATTAATGCATTGGTTGATAACTCGTTGTTCAAATTCACCACCAATCGCATGAATTCTATTTAGTAAGGGGGTAATAATTACTGCTATGTATCCAAAGACATAATCAGATTCATCATCAATATATAGATTTGTATCATCGAAAAGGTTACATAAAAAAGAAAGTCCTTCGGAAATTTTAAAGAACATGTCTAGCGGCACTAGATTAATTAAGGCTAACGTTACTCTTTCATTAAACTTACCATTGTATGTATATGCAAGCACCGTTTTATCTTCAAATCCGGAATGAGGTTTCATACGTTGGTAAATATTCACATTGCCATCATTAATTAAAGATTCCATAATCCTAATAAAACGATCGCAATCTTCTTCAGATCGTCGTTCTAATTTAGAAAGTGGCTGTCTGCATTCTTCAAATAAATACCTCCATGGTGTTTTTCCTGACGCACTTTTATGATCGGCTCCTTGCTCCCTATCAAATCTCTTGGTTTCAAAAAAATTCTGTGCTTCAACGGAAAGATCTTTTATTTTTTTATTACTAACTGAGCCTTTTGCTTTTTTCGTTAAGGGAGAAGTCTCTTCTTTGCTTTCGTCGGTCGATTTCCTGAAAGATTTAGATTTTTTATCTCTCTTTTCTTGCATATTGCACCTCAAAAGGAGTTTGTTTCTTAACCACTTATTTTATTAGGTTCTGTCGCAAATCGCCATTATATGCTCAAAATAATCTATACATTGATTTTATCTCTTTTGATTAGGCATTCCAAATAATGAAAGGGGCATAATAATTTCTTATTTAAAAAGCAGGAAGTATACTAAAAATGCACTGAGAGTATATACCGTATTTTCACGGTATTTACTAATAAAAAAGCATTTTGTTATAGTTGCGTTTTTTTATTATGCAATTATAGGAGCTCTAAATGGATCCAAAAAACGGTGAAGATGACAAACAAATCGCTGAAACTGCAGACGGTATTTCACAAGCCGTTCGCATTGGAGAAATAAGCGCGCATGCAGTAAAAGAGCATGTCCCACAACGTATTAAAGCTGTTGGGAAAATTGCAGAAATTGTAAAAGAAACCGTAAATGATCCATCATCAAGCGGAAAAGGAGAAAAATTTTTCTGTGCTGCTGCTTCAGAAATAGTGAAAGGTATGATAGCAACACCTTGTACGACTGCTGCCGTGGTAGCAGGAGCTGCTGGTGGACCGATAGGAGCAGCAATGGCCGGTGCTACGGTAAGTGCTATTGTTATGGAATCAGCTAGACCCGTCGGTGAGCTTGTACAGACCACGTGTCATGCAGGCTTTGATTGGCTAAAAGGACCAGAAAAAGCTAGAGTATGTGTTAAGGATACTTTACTAGCAAAAAGTGACATCGGCTCCTCCATCTCTTCCATAGCGCATTCTGGACAATCTATTCAACAATTTTTAGCTCCTATCGCAAAATCATTTCTTATACCAAACGACGTAAAGTCTCAAAACACACGCTCCATTACTCCATTACTTGCTGCTGCAATAGGCGTTAATCCGGATATCGCCATGGTTCACCATTCTCGCAACACGCTTGCTTTAAAAACTGGAGAGCTCGCATATACCATAGCTGAAGTATCAACAGAAGCCGTCGATAAAAATATAGAAAACAGTACTTATTTAAAGGACTGGATAACAGATGCCGCACGAAATTTTTTTAGAAATGTCAACATTCAGAAATTTGATGAAGAATTACAAAATTATACATCAACTCATCTTAAAAATATTTCTGAAGAAAAGCTGACAGTCGATGAAATATTCATATTTGGTAGAGCACTTCAAAAAGGATTTGAGGATGAATGGCAACATTTTGTAGACAGGAAAATTCCAAGAAAATCCAATACATCTATTTCTACAACGGATGTACTAGGCGATTTGAAAAGAATTAAAACTCAAATTGAGAAAGCTGATCTGCACAAACAAATACGTGAATCCATATCTGCAGAAAATACGACAGACCAAGACACTGACAGATTACTGATAGACTTATTAACTGACATTGATATAAAAGGTTTTGAACATGTTAATGAAATTAAAGCATTAAAAGCAAAATTAGATGCACATAAACAATCTTCTCATTCGACTCAGTTTGATATTTTACAGGCAGCGCAGAAATTAAATACTGCTAAATCAAAAGTTGCAGAAGAAGAGAAAATAAAAGATGAATACATCAAAAATGCTCATCATTGCGTTGATATTGCAACAAACGTAGCTTATCTCTTAGGAAATAACACTCGTGCACAGCAAATTTCAGTCATTGGAAATGCATTAATCAATGTATCGTCCGTGATGGCCTCCATCGGTACGATGAATCCATTAGTAACAGCAAGTATATTGTCAGGAGCATGTGCGAGTATTAAGAGCCTGTTTAGCCGAAACAAAAGTAGCAATAGCAGTCAAATGATACTCGATGCTCTGAAAACACTAGGCGAGCAATTACAAACCATCCAAAGAGAAATGCATGAGCGCTTTGATCAAGTCATGGCTACACTGGATGACATGAACCGCAATATGGTGAGAGGCTTTCTTCATCTGGATTGGAAAGCTGATAATATTATAGAACAAATACAAGCATTACATGTTGAGCTCGATCATCTTGCTGAGCGTCAAGCAAATATTGGAGCAACAGTAGTTGCTCAAATGACAGACTTACAAAAGAGTATGGAGCATAAATTTCAGGAGCAAGAAAGTACAAAAATATTTACACTGGCAGAAAAGGCCAAACGTGATTGTAACTTTCAATCGAAGTATTCGGATTACGTTACTGAAGTTGAGGCACATGCCTTAGGACCCAATGTTGGCGCTAAACATGTACATATAGTCGGTAATCCTGCTGCAACAAAAGAAAAAGATGTATCTTCTATCCTAAAACTGGTAACAGAGAATCATTTACAACATAGAAGCGACTATTGTGCACTCAATACCTTGTTAAGCTATCTCCAAAATATAAATATTAAAGGCGATTTTCACTATCAACCTCAAAATTTAGATCATCTTGTGGAGCACCTGATAAAAGACAATCAGGATCTCGTTTCTACACCGACTTTAGGACTGGGCAGTATGCTCATTAATGAGCGTGATCTTAAAGTTACAAAAGAAACTCCAGTGACCTCACTTGCAAGAACAATAAATGAGTTAAAAAATATGGATGCCATCATACAACTCATTCCAATTCAAAGTAACGGAACATGGCATTTATTAGTAGTTGATACACAACGGGAAACTTTCCATTACTATGGAATAGCAGATCAATTAACACTAAATAGGCTTTTTACAACGCTTGAGACGATGAAAGAATATGAACATTGGCGAAAGCAAACACATGCATCATGTTTTGAAACTGGATTAGGACCGCAAGCTACGGCTTTACTCGTTATCAAACAATGCAGTGAAATAGCAGAACAAAAAAAACCTGCTGAGGTAAGCTCAACGCTCACTCAAGCAGAAGCAGTTCAATTAAATAGAAAAAATATTGATATATTGCGTTCAGATAACCGCTATCCGCAAACTTATACCACCCCTTCCCATCCATTCGTATGGCAATATTTATCTGATGCATTCAGCTATCTCGTTACTAAACAATATCCTGATATTCAGACAGCTTCATTGTCTACTGATGAAATTGCACCATTTCAACGCTTTATTTATGAAGGCAATCATATACTAAGTCAATTACAACGATTAAGAAATGATGAATTTATTCGGGTCTTGATTGAAAAATATGAAGAAGCAGCCAAAACTTTGTCTGAAGAACTTGACATTTCACGTACTCAATTTGAGGAGAAAATTTCACAAAGAATAATCTCGGAAAGCAAGCTTGCATTAGACAAAACTTTGTTTGATACAAACGATCTTAAAAAGCAAGAAATTAATGTATCTGCCGACTACTCAACTGGTGCAAATGGCGGTCAGTGGTTTTATACTACTGCGCAGGAAGTGAATCTCAAAAAAGGTCCTTCTGGTTGTAACAGCGGATCAGGACTCAATGATCCTCATGGCGACGATATACGCCATGAATATAAGACAGCCTATAAAGCTGCCCGTGTAAACAATATCAATAGTAAGAAAAATGCCTTTATCAACCGTATTGAAGAATGTAGGAAAGAAGAAGAATATCGTTATAAAATGGATTTATGTGCGGATTTAGCTTGCTCACAACATTTGCCCATGATCTTACTTACCATTTCTCCAGGTTATCCTGTTCTCCCCATGCCAAGGGGAAGATGCTATTCGCTTATTCCAGATACCTATTATCATGCACAAATGACGCGACAAGGAGAGATCAAATGCGTCTATCACATTGTGGGTGATCAATTTGAGCTTTCAACGCATTTTATTCAACCTCATCATCCCATGCCCGATGAGCAAAATAAAATTTCATCGATAACCATTCCATATAAGCCATCATTTTATACAGGTCCTGAGGCCGTTTGGTGGTGGTGGTTTGGCGGCAATTATTGTGACAGCTTACAAAATGTGTCTGCGGAATCTATACCCTGGACTCGTTATGCATCGGGTTACTGCGGTCATGTACGCATGTATAAAACGATTAGCAATCCTATCTGTACTGAACATAAAGGTTTATTTCATGATATAGATCAGCATCTTAAAAATGTGAAGTTTCATAACAATGAAATGAAGCATAAAATAAGCGCTCAATGGCGAGCTATCATCCATGGTTTTCGATCTGAATGGTATAAAGAATTACAACGTACAATAGCTTCAGATCGTTTTTCAGCATTGGGTAAAGCTGCGGCGAGCTTTGATGCTTGTGCTACCTTGCTATCGTTGGTTTCTCAAATTGCTCTTGCGAATAAAAATCAACCTGATGTATTTACACGTTTAATAAACCAACATCCAGAATGTGTATTTAATCAGGCTGGACTTGATGCGCTTCTTGCAACATGTCCGAAGAATAATATTGCAACAATGATTGCTCCAAAAACTGAGACTATGGATCTCTTAGCAAATGCTTTGTTATTTTTAAAAAAGATGCGTTGGAGTATGGAGTTTCCATTATTTGAAGGTGCTCGTATGATGGTTGGATTGCTTCAATGCATGGATAACTATGTGCCTAACATGAGAAAAGGATTATCTGTCTCCGAACAGCTCGTCCTAAAGGAACAAGTATTGGAAATGGATAGCTATATATTTGGCGCATTATCTCAAGGTTTTAGAGCATTCGATATGGCCGATGCTGCAGAACGACATGAACGAGACAAATTGCTTGCTAAGCTAGAACAATATCAAGAAGCACAACGCGAGATGCGAGAAAGGATTGCTGGTCATTCGCCGAATTTGCGTTTAATAAAAAACACACCGGAAAAAATGTTAGCGTTCGAAGCAGCATACCAACAACATGGTTTCTTGAGAAGTCATATATCGGTACAAGAAGTGGAGAAGAAGCCTACTATCAAATTTATGAAATAGCATAACTTATTGATAAAAAGCACATTTATTCAACCTAATAATTCCTTAAGCTGGGAATATGTATAATATGGTTCAATAATAGAAGGTTATATTTAACTCACATGCAACTATCGACTAACCACATAACATTTACGTCCAGTGCTGATATAGCAGAAATTGCCAAGCCGCTTAAAAAACTTGGCATTATTCACTTTACTTATATGAGATCGTATCACAATGGAGCGCGAGTATACTTAGGAAATAATGCAGAATTTTATGATATCTACTTGAAAGGCAAACATTATTTAACGGGTAACACGGAATGCAAACCTGGGCTCTATAAAGAACAAGCCATATTATGGTCTACATTACCCAATCAAAAAATTATAGATGATTGTTCACGTTCAAGAAATATAGATCACGGTATTTTTTTATTCCACCCACAAAAGAAATACTGTGAGGGTTTTGCATTCGCAACACATGCAGGTAATGATCGCATCATTAATACTTATCTATCGAAAATGGATATCCTCATCACATTTAAAGAATATTTTCGTGAAAAAGCGGAAACCATTATTCATCAAGCAGAAAAACAAAAAATTATTTTGCCATTTAATGATAAACTTGATATCAGCAAGTCACTTCTCAACGATGATTATCGTCATTTATTTACATCAAACAACAAAGCTCCTTTGACTAAACGTCAACTAGAATGTTGTTATTTGTTAATGCAAGGTAAAACTGCGAAAGAAATTGCTAACATTATCGGTTTATCTATAAGAACAGTAGAGGATTATTTAAGTCACGTCCGATCCAAACTTGGATGTCATAATAAGACTGAATTAATCATAAAATTAGCTGCGATATTATAAACGAACATATCAATGAAATGTAATGAGGGGATTATTGAGATAATATACCGTGATTTTACGGTATTGAAATACATGTTGATATCTTTATACTTGACAAAAAATTTCTATTAATTATATAAAGCAAGGATAAATCATGATGCAACGTGAGCTTGAAGCAATAATGCCTGAAAATTCAGAACGTCTTGTCACTATTCCAATGGGAACCCCTGAGTCTATGTTACCATTTAAACTCCTAAATGGTGTTGGAGGACCTGATAAAGGTCAACGATGGACGCTAGGGAAAGAAGCAACATTGAGTATACCCGTAGGCAATGAGACAGAAACCATAAGTAAAATCATCATTGATTCGACTGGAATAGTTATTTCCAATGAACATCCACAAAAATTAATCATTTCCGGTAAAGGCATCGCACGTCAAGAATATGAGTACACCATAGCTAATCATAAACATAAGATTGTTATTGAGCTACCTTTGGATCGTCAGGATAATATAGATGTCACATTTAATATGCCCAATGCCTGTCTTCAAAGCGTTGTTGATCCCTCCAATGATGATAAGAGAGTAGTAGCATTACTTTTTTCGTCTGCAGATGTCATTTATACCGATTTAAAAGTACAGCGATTAACAGATAAATATAATCAGCTGCGAAATACAATAAAGAAGTTAAATATTTCTTATAAACAAGAACTCGAAAAAAAAGATGCTCAGTTACAGGAGGAGAAACACAAAAAAGCAGATATGACAAATCTTTTAATGAACGAGGCGCTTGCTGGTAACTTAATCAACGTTGATCGTTTATTGCAATTAGATGGTAATCTTAAAATTAATATCAATGCTAGAAATGAAGAAGGCCATACACCACTTTTACAAGCAGCATTAAGCGAAAATACACAACTTGTTAAGTTGCTTCTTGAAAATAAAGCCGATCTTTATTCCATTGATGTCTATGAGCACGGCATTTTGGATCATTTGGTTAAGCATGCAAAGACGGAAATGCTGGAATTTTTTATTAATGAAATGTCTCCATTAAGTTTGTATGCACCTTTAGCCAGGGCTTGGAAAACATGCCAGGCGATGACACCGGTAAATCAGCTTACTAGTAAGATGTTATCAAATAATATGCTTCGATGCGCAGTAAAACAAGGTCATTTAGAACACGTTAGATCAGCACTTCATGAGTATGGTGCTGATATCAATTATCAAGATCATTCTAAAGAAACAGCTTTGCATAAAGCATGTTATTTCGGATATGTAGAAATTGTAGAATTTTTATTGGCATCAGGCGCCATGACTCATATAGAAGATCAGCATCAAGAAAAGCCTATTGACGTCATTCATACGGGAGAATTCTCTCATGCTATCGTGAACTTATTTCACTATTATGAATTTCTTCATCTTCTTCAAGCGGGAAATAAAGGTTCAATAAAAGAATATTTAATAGATCATCCTAACTTATTGCTTGGACATTTGTCGTCAAAAAAACAAAAACAATTGTTTACAGCCGCACTTGATTTACCAGTTTCAAACGATCGAGTTGAAATCATACGTATGCTATTTAACGTTCCTGTCGCTGACGATCAGTTGAAAAAAAATGAAAGCAATTTAGTGCTAAGACAACTCTATTGGGACGAGGCCAAGGATGATAAAAATGAAACGATTCCTTTACATATGGCTATTTATAAAAATGATTTTCCGGTTGTCAAATTGCTGATAAAACTTGGTGCAAATAAAGATGATAAAGCGAATGATATGACGGGAGTAGCTTATGCGCGATCACTGGGTCATCATGATTTGGCAGATGGTATGATTGCAAAATTTGCCAAGGAAAGTTACAAACGGAAACATAGATGTGTATTAGCAGCACCTTGTACGATGTTTGCTAATAATACTTCAACAGAGACAGTTACATCAAATTTGTCTGCTGCAACGAAATCACCTCAAGTATAGTCTTAGAATAATGGCCGTGTCTCGCTCGCGGCTATTGCATGAAATCAAATTCGAATCAAAATAAGTAAAATTTATCAATCTCTTCGCTTGCCTAAAAACTAGACAAGCGTTGAAGAATGTTCAATTTTTGCTAAAAATAGTATTGATATATGTACATTTTGTAAATACAGTGATAAAATGAAAATTGAATGGTGCGAAGAAAAAATATAAATTAAACATACAAAAGCTAGGATTATTTCATTAAGAAAGGCAAACAAACTTGAACAAACAAAGTTTAAAAAAGCATTCAAAAACTGATTGGAAGAAAATTGATTCCATGAAGGATAAAGATATTGATTACTCCGATAGCCCGGAGCTAACGGATGATTTTTTTAAGAATGCTACGATGACCATGCCTCATAATAAAGTCCTCATCACTATTAGGATTGATAAAGACATCATAGATTGGTTTAAATCAGATGGTCCACGATATCAGACACGAATTAATTCATTATTGAGACGTTATATGAAAGCTAAAAAGAAAGCTTCCTAAAAACGAGGGGATGTAAGGTGACACGTTTAACTGTTGTTGAAATACAAAAAGAAGAAAATAGTTTTTCTGCGGGGCATTTTACTATTTTTTCTGCGACCGATAGAGAAGATTTACACGGTCATAATTATTATGTAAGTCTCGCATTGACTGTCATGATAGATGATAACGGCTTGGCTTTTGACTACAGAGTTTATAAGCAACAATTACAATCACTTTGCAAGTTATTGGATAGGCATTTTCTTTTGCCAAGCCAATCTAAGTATCTTCGTTTGGAAGATACAGGTGATATGTGGATAGCACACTATGCGGACGAACGTATTCCATTTTTAAAACGTGATGTTGTCATATTACCTGTGACTAATGTTACTATTGAAGAATTGTCTCATTGGTTTTTGGAGCAGTTATCCATAGATAAACCAATGCTTGATCGACACGGCATTAAAGATATCACAGTTAAGGTTTTTAATGGTCCAGGTCAATCCGGATCGGCTTGTTGCGGGCGATAAATAATAGGGAGATTGTATGCGTATTTCTGCGATTTGTGCCATGTCGGAAAATCGAGTGATCGGTAATCATAATCAATTGCCTTGGCACCTTCCTGCAGACTTACGGCATTTTAAACAAATAACCTTAGGTAAGCCCATTTTACTTGGCCGCAAAACATATGAATCGATAGGACGCCCTTTGCCTGATCGATGCAATATAGTGATTACGCGGGATATGCATTTTCAAGCACCAGGTTGTCTTGTGGTAAATTCCATAGAGCATGCTTTAGAGGCTGCGGCTTATAGTGAGGAGGTCTTTATCATCGGTGGAGCTTTGCTGTATCATCAAACGTTATCACTTATTCAGCGACTTTATATGACCATCATTCATCAGCATTTCGATGGTGATACATTTTTTCCTGAAATTAATCCACAAGAATGGATCGAAACCGAGCGTGTGGTGTGTCAACCTGATGCAGAAAATCCTTATGCTTATAGTTTTATTGTGTTAGACAGAAGGTAACTGACAAGACACAAAAAATCGCGCACCATCTTCAAGCCTCATCGCCGTCAAAGCATACCCCCAAATACAACCCGTATCCAAAGCATAAGTATTCGGAGTATTCGTGACGCCGCCCAACGCTGCCCAGTGACCAAAAAGAATTTTTACATCAGCATTTTGTCGATCAGGGACTTTAAACCACGGTATGAGCTTATCTTTTGCTGAATCGATTTGTCCTTTATTTTCAAGTTCTAAACTCCCATCAGGATAGCAAAAACGTGCGCGGGTAAAATAATTGGTGATACATCGCCATCGATCAAATCCCTCTAAATCATCGCTCCAGGCATTAGGATGGTTGCCATACATGTGTTTAAAAAAATCATAGGCTTTATCACTTTGCAAAATAGTTTCAACTTCATGAGCTAGCATTTTTGCTTTGGCTAAATCCCATGGAGCAGCAAGCCCCGCATGCACCATGGTATAATCTAAATCATGATGTAGTAATGGCTGATGGATTAACCAATCTAACAAATCATGTTTGTCACTCGCTCCCAATATGTCGTCCAATGTATCTTCACGCCAACCTTTATGAGCGTTATGAGCGACGGCTAATAAATGCAAATCATGATTACCTAATACAATATGATGACGATTTCCTAAATTTTTAACAAAGCGCAAACATTCCAGAGATTTTTGACCGCGATTAACAATATCGCCTGTGAACCAAAGCGTGTCATGTTGTGGGTTAAATGAAATATGTTCCAGTAAACGTTCCAGAGGTTCAAAACATCCTTGCAGATCTCCGATGACGTAGGTGGACATAATCAATCCTCATGACTCAAAAAAATGATTACTGATTCGTAAATAATCTTCTACACTTAGGTCTTCCGGCCGTGTTTGAGGATTTACTGCAATTTTTTCCCAATCAGAATCTTTGACCAGATTTTTTAAGCTGTTTCGCAAGGTTTTTCGTCTATGAGAAAATGCTTCTTTGACTATAGTTGCAAAGTGCGAATAATCGCGTGCTGTGTGTGGAATATCATGATATGGAACAAGTTTTACGATGCGAGAATGCACTTGCGGCGGTGGATAAAAAGCCCTAGGTGGTACATCGAATAAAGCTGTGACCTCACAATGATATTGTACCATCACGCTTAGTCTGCCATAGGTTTTGCTTCCTGGTTGTGCAGCTAATCGGTCAACGACTTCTTTTTGTAACATGAAATGCATATCATAAATATAAGGAGCAAACGTTAATAGATGAAAAATAAGTGGTGTAGAAATATTGTAAGGTAAATTGCCTATGACACGCAGAGGTGATTTTTTATCGAAAAAACACGTAAAATCGAAAGTTAAAGCATCGGTTTGGTAAACACGCAAGTTCCCTTTGTTGGCACACCGTTCAATCAATGCCGGAATGAGATCTTTGTCTAGCTCTATAGCATCGATCTCCCCAATGAGCTCTAACACGGGAACGGTGAGCGCTCCTTGTCCTGGACCAATTTCAATAATATGCTGATCTTTTTCCGGCGCGATCACGCTCACTAAACGTTGTATAATATGTTTATCGTGTAAAAAATGTTGGCCAAAGCGTTTGCGAGCGATGTGGGTGTACATTACATCTCACTCAAAGCCTTTTTAGCCGGAGTAAACCCACGCTCAGCAGCTAACCTAAATAATTGCTTAGCTTTTTCTTTGTCAACAGTGGTCCCTATACCATTCGCATACATCAGTCCAAGATTGTATTGTGCACTTGCCAATCCATGATCGGACGCTTTTTGGTACCAGGAGATAGCCGTATTAAAGTTTTGTGAGACACCTTTTCCGGCGGCATACATATAGCCTAATTGATTTTCTGCATAAGGATTACTTTGTGCAGCGGCTTTTTCAAACCAGGATTTTGCAATCTCATAATTTTGCGGTACACCTTGGCCAGACATATAACGTACACCTAAACTTGCTTCAGCATTCGAGTTGCCCCCATCCGCTGCGCGTTGGAAATAGCTCACGGCTTTTGCATAATTACGTTGCACACCTATGCCCTTGGCATATCGATTTCCTGTATTATAAAGTTCTTGCGGGGAAGAGCCTGTATAGGCTTTGTCATCTCTTGAGATGCCGCTTTGTGTGGCGCAACCCACAGTGAATGCGCACAATAATGCAATAAAAATGATTTTTTTGATGCTCATGCGTGTCTCCTTAATAGACTTACCAAGCAGGGATAGCTTGATTATTAAAAATTCGTTTTGCTGCGTCACGAACGGTGTCAGATTGCAGCGCAGAAACGAATTGTTTCATACGCGGGTCATTGACGCTATCTTTTCGTATGACAATGATATTGGCATACGGTGAGTCTTTGCCTTCTAAAAACAAGGCATCCTTGACAGGAGAAAAACCTGCTGCGACTGCATAGTTGGTGTTAATGGCGGCGATAGTCACATCGGGCAAGCTGCGTGTTAATTGTGATGCGTCCAATTCCGTAAATGTAAGTTGTTTGGGATTATCTATGATATCCTGAGGTGTCGCAAAAAGTCCTGCTTTTTTATTTAATTTAATGAGTTTAGCTTTTTCTAATAATAATAAAGCTCGTCCTTCATTGCTTGTATCATTGGGAATAGCAACCAACGATCCTTTGGGTAAATCTTTTAAATTTTTTAGTTTGTCTGAATAAATACCCATGGGATAAACAAACGTTTTGCCTATGGAAACCAGGTCATAATGTTTATCTTTAATTTGTTGGTCAAGAAAGGGTTGATGTTGAAACACATTAGCATCAAGGCTGCTGTCATTAAGTGCTGCATTAGGTTGTAAGTAATCGGTGAATTCAATGATTTTAATATTTAGATTGAATTTATTTTTTGCATATTCTTGTGCAGTTTCCAAAAGCTCGGTTTCAGGACCTGAAATAACGCCTACTTTTAAAGTATTTTTATCTTCGGCGACGCATGCGGCAAGCAAGATAACGCCTAAACCAAGAAGTATTTTTTTTATTAAGTTTTGCATAACTATCGACCTTTACTAAATTGTTTTGCTAGTTTATCACCTAACCATTGAGTCACTTGTACTAACACTATCATAATGACGATGGTCATTAGCATAATCTTAACATCAAAGCGTTGATAACCATAACGAATCGCGAGATCACCTAAGCCGCCGCCGCCTACCGCACCTGCCATGGCAGAATAGCCTACAAGACTGATAATGGTTAAGGTTAAACCATTCGTAATGCCTGGGAGTGCTTCGGGAATAAGTATTTTGCTTATAATTTGCCATGCCGTAGCACCCATGGCAGTTGCAGCTTCGATGAGACCTCGATCCACTTCAAGGATTGCATTTTCAACAATACGTGCGATAAAAGGTATCGCGGCCACGCTTAATGGAACAATGGCAGCGTTGGTTCCAATAGATGTGCCGACTATCCAGCGTGTGATGGGGATCATAGCGACCATTAAAATAATAAATGGAATAGAACGTGTCATATTGACCAGAGCTGCCAATAGTTGATGTAAATAAGGATGTTCAAGAATATTATTTTTGCGTGATGTATATAAAATAACACCCAAAGGTAAACCCACTAGCGTTGCGAAAATACTAGCAAATATAACCATATAAAATGTTTCTACTGTTGCATTAAGTAAAAGTAATAATGTTGTCTGGGACATAGCCTATAACCTCGACTTCTACGCCAAGTTGTTTTAAATAAGTGATGGCGGGTTGGATTTTTAATTTCTCGCCTTTAATGGCAACGATCATAATGCCCATGGCATGTTTTTTTATGTATTCGACATTGGCTTGTAATATATTGATGCTGAAATCAAATTGATGGCTTAATTCAGAAATAACAGGTTGTGTTGCAGTACCCTGTAAGAACCAGAGTCGTAACACAGGATGGGTATGCGGCTGCTCTTCAGTAAAGACATGTTCTTCTATCGCTGCTGGCATGTGCTGCAATAACGATGAAGCTATAAAATTCTTTGCGATAGCGGTTTTGGGGTGGGTAAAAAACTCACCGACTTCATTCTCTTCTATCAATACACCATTTTGTAAGATCGCAACTCTATCACTTACCGTTTTTATCACAGACATTTCATGAGTGATGAGCAAAATCGTGACATTGAGCGTATCGCGCACATTTTTAAGCAATTGTAATATGGATAGCGTGGTTTCAGGATCAAGTGCTGAAGTTGCTTCATCGGAGAGCAAGACGTGCGGTTTGTTAGCTAAGGCGCGCGCAATGGCGACACGTTGTTTTTGACCACCGGAAAGCTCGGAAAGATAGTTGTTTTTTTTATCTGCCAACCCCGTTAATTCTAATAGCGGGCCAATAATAGCAGCAATGTCTTTACGTGAGTGACCTGTGAGCTCCAGGGGCAGGGCTATATTGTCATAAACATTACGAGAGGAGAGTAAATTAAAATGTTGGAAAATCATGCCTATTTTTTGCCTGGCCTGTCTTAAGTCAGAAGATGATAGTCTAGTTAAATCTTGACCAGCTACAATAATTTCGCCGCTAGTGGGTTTTTCTAATAGATTGGCACAACGGATTAAGGTGCTTTTTCCTGCACCACTTTTGCCTATAATTCCAAATATTTCACCTGCATTGACGTGTAGGTTAATATCCGAGAGCGCTAGGACGGAACTGCCTGAAGTGGTATAATTTTTACATACATGTCGAAAAGTGATCATAAAATATTTTTATAATGAGAATGAGTCCTATATAATGCCTGCTTTTTTAAGCGGCGTCACCCTTAGGATAAAGACATTATGATTTCTCCGCTCTTGACCGATTTATACCAACTTACCATGGCATATGGCTATTGGAAACTGGGCATACATGAACGTGAAGCGGTTTTTCACCAGTTTTACCGTAAGCATCCTTTTGGCGGGAATTATGCGGTAGCCTGTGGTTTAGCGACTCTCGTTGATTTTTTGAATAACTGGCGTTTTTCTAATGATGATATGGATTATTTGCATACCTTACAGTCACCGAATCAAAAGCCGCTCTTTACGGATGATTTTTTAGATTATTTAAAAACCTTGCGATTTACTTGCGATTTGGCTGCAGTGCCCGAAGGCGAGTTAGTATTTGCCAATGAACCTATGGTGCGCATCAAAGGCCCCTTGATTCAGGGTCAATTATTAGAATCGACTGTTCTTAATATCATGAATTTTCAAACCCTCATTGCGACCAAAGCCTCGCGCGTTTATCAAGCAGCTAAAGGTGATACAGTGCTTGAATTTGGTCTCAGACGAGCACAAGGCCCTGATGGGGCATTATCAGCCAGTCGAGCGGCTTATATAGGCGGCGTTGATGCGACTTCTAATGTGCTGGCAGGCAAGCTTTATGATATTCCTGTGCGCGGAACCCATGCGCATAGTTGGGTAACGATATTTCCTGATGAGCTCAGTGCTTTTGCAGCTTATGCGGAGGTCATGCCGGATAATTGTGTGTTATTAGTGGATACCTACGATTCTTTAGCCGGTGTCAGTCATGCGATTGAGATTGGGAAGCAATTGAGCGCAAAAGGAGCCAAACTACTGGGTATTCGTTTGGATTCCGGTGACATGGGAAGTTTAAGTATCACAGCACGTCAAATGTTAGATCAGGCAGGATTTTCTGATACTCAAATTATGGCAAGCAATAGTTTAAATGAGTATGTCATGGCTGATATGAAAGAAGCAGGTGCTCAAATTTCAGTATGGGGAGTAGGAACGCATCTGGTGACAGCGTTTGACCAGCCTGCGCTGGATGGAGTTTATAAATTATCCGCTTTGCGTGATGAGCAGGGAACATGGCAATATAAATTAAAATTATCAGAACAAACCGCTAAAATTTCTCATCCTGGCATCTATCAAATACGTCGATATCCGCACAAAGATGTGATGTATGACATAGAACTGGGCATGTCAGAAGATTTGGGTGATTCTTATGATGTGCTTATCCCCATTTTTGAAAAAGGTAGTCTCGTTTATCAGCAAGCATCTATTCATGCATTACGTGAACGAGCGATTCAACGAGTGAACGATTTTATTAAAGCTCATGCAAATAGGACTTATCCGGTTGAGCTGGAAAAAAGGTTAAATCATTTGAAACAACAACTTATTTTACAAGTAAAAACCCATGGAAAATAACTTTATGCGCCGCATTCGTAGTTTCGTGCGTCGTGATAGCCGTATGACCGATGCACAACGTCAAGCCTTAGAAACTTGTTGGCCGAAGGTGGGTCTGGATGTGCGCGATGGTTTCATCCATTTTGATGAAGTGTTTAAGCGGCAAGCGCGGCGTGTCATAGAAATTGGATTTGGTTCAGGGCATTCCTTATTGGCCGCTGCTAAAGCTCATCTTGATTATGATTTTATAGGTATTGAAACACATCAACCCGGGATAGGAACCTTGCTACAACATATTCAAGCAGAGCAGCTTAATCATATACGCATTTTTTACGCAGATGCTGTAGAAGTTTTAAATCAATGTATACCTGATCAAAGCATCGATATTTTGCAAATCTTTTTTCCAGACCCATGGCGCAAACGTCGTCATCATAAAAGACGCCTTATTCAGCCTGAATTTGTGAGTCTGGTTGCAAAAAAATTAAAAAAAAATGGGGAGTGGCATTTGGCAACAGATTGGGAAGATTATGCTTTGCATATGATGAAAGTGCTTTCCTCATCTGTTGAATTTAAGAATGCCTATGGTGAAGGAAAATATGCCGAGCGCTCAAGTCAACGACCTGTTGTGACTAAATTCGAACAGCGTGGGGAAAACGCTGGGCATAGGATTTGGGAGTTGTTGTTTAATAAAATTTAGTTTGTTTTTTCTGGCTAATGCTTTAACCTTGGTGAGATTATGTGATCGTTCCAAGGACGTTGTATGCGCTTCATAAAATATATTATTTCATTTCTGTTGATAGCTTTATTAAGTACAAAAATTTCAGCAACAGGTACAGGCCCTTATTTTGGTTTGCAAGTGGGTGGAACGAATTTAAATAATAATCCTTATTATGTGAATACAGGTATCCCTTCAAGTCCTCCTACGGCTTGTAATCTTAAACATCCTGCAACTTGTATTACGACCCCTGCTAAAGTCAAACCGAATAATACAGGTATAGGTGAACGTTTATATTTTGGGATACAAATGAACCGCTATGCTGGGGTTGAGATTGGAGCGACGAATTATGCGCCTTCGGTGTATGATCCTAAAATTCCTGAAAGTAATAAACCTGCTATCCGAGCCTATGCCCTGGATATTTCCGTTAAGGGCATATATTCACTATATAATTTTTCAGTTTTTGGCAAAATCGGCGGAGCAGGGGTCAGACAAACTGCAACGGGTGCTTTAACAAAGGTCTCTTTGGATGGCGTGCGTCTACATCAAGTTCCAGAATCGCAAAACAGCGGGCATGTGATGGCTGCTGCAGGTGTAAGTTTTGATATTAGCGCTAATTGGGTGCTTGATTTGTCGGTTAGCCGAATCTTTAAAGGATCTAATTTCAAAGAAGCTGATTTTTATGGGTTAGGGATTGCTTATCATTGGGTTGATTTGTATTGCGGGCAGTTTTTGTGTTGATTTATTTCTTGACAGTTTCATCGCATTTCGTGTATTTTTTGTTATGATAGTAGGCATGTGCTATCCGATTGACGAATAATACGAGGAATCCTATGAAAAGTTATGCAGCATTAGATAGCAGTGGATTGCGTAAGCGTGTATCGAAATTTCGTGAAATTCTTGCTGATAATAAACCCAATGAAATTATATTAAAGGAGACTGCCGGCGGAGCTCGCAAGTCCGAATCAAGGCTTGTTCTTAGTAATTTTAGAAGTGAATTTTTTGCAATAAAGGATGATGAAGATTATCGTTTTCGTAAAGCTATATGTGAGGACTATATTTTTCGTTGTGCTTTACCTGTCTTTGAAATGATGTCTCCGAAACCAGAAACAACGGAAACGATGTTGGAGTTGATGTTTGATAGTAAGAATGGGTTTGATCATCTTTTGATGCAGCATGTGACGATTCCTATGATGTCTCGTACTAATGCGGGAATGCCTTATGTTACGCGTTGTGGTGATGTTGAGCTCATGATTGACCCCGAGGAGACACTTGGGAATGTTAATATGTCTTCTTCTGACGAACGTGGTGACCATCAATTGCAATGTAAGCAGGAAGCAAGAAAAAAAGCACATGAACAAGTAAAAAACATGTTAAGAAATCGTATAGAGCAATTTGGAATTTCGGATCCTCTGACTCTTAAAAAAATAGTAATATTGGAAAAGCCTGTTAGTGCTCAAAGCACAGATGATGTCTCTGATGTGGTTCCACCACCTAGAAAAAAGAAAGCAGAAACAAATGTTACGGCTAGTGTTGATATCGTTCCTTCTGTTTTGCCAGTACCTCAATCTGAAAATTTAGAACAAAAATCTCAAGCTTTAGAGCAGCATCACAAAGTATTGAAACCTTCTAAAGCCGAAGAATTGCGAACTGAAACTCCTGTATTGCAGCGAGTGATTAAAAATACGCGTAAACATCGAAAGGATACAAAACCTTTGGTTACTACTATGGAGGCATTTAAGGAAGAGGAAGGTCCTTCAGAAGAAAATAATCATCTCCGCAGCCCATGGACAATAGCAGCTATTATGCTAGGCGCAATCATAGGTTCTGCTCTAGGCGCATTTGTCGGGATTTACATAGGTGTTCCTTTGCTGGTGGGTGTTCTTGCCATTACTGTACCGGCAGCCATAGGGTTTGGGGTGGGTGCGTTTTTTGGATGGGCTGCCGCTAAGTTGATTCAGAGTTGTTGTGGGCATGCAGAACAGCCAGGGGTTCCAATAATGAAACAAGAGGTTCCAACAAAGGATTTGGTAGCTAATCCTACTCCACGATTTAATTCATTATATTGTCAATTAGGAAAAGAGCAAAAATTGGATTCCCAAAATTCAGAAGTTACAAAATCTATTGTATTATCGCCCGTTCTTCCACTACCTAGTAAGGATTTACCTTCACTACCTAGCTTTTCGCGCGGTCTTCGGTAGAAATAGCGCGATAGTATTATTTAAAAATTGCATGCCTAGCTCAGAAGTTTGTATACGTGAAGGATCATCAATAAGAAGTTTTTTTTGTTTAGCCTCATCCAACACAGGCTCTATGATTTTTATATCCAACCCTGTACGTTCCATAAATAAACTTGTGGAAACACCCTGCGTTAAACGCAATGCATTCAACATAAATTCAAAAATAATATCTTTTGTTTCAAGTATGGTTGAATGAGCCGTCTTATTTTTTGCAGGATCAAGATAATCATTTGGATGTTTGATTTGCCAGTGACGACGAATGGTTTTTTTATCCAGATCAGTGATTTTACTATGCGCGCCTGCGCCTATACCTAAATAATCCCCAAATTCCCAATAATTTCTATTATGCACACATGCATGATCGGGTTTAGCATAAGCTGAGACTTCATATTGAGATAAGCCCTGCGACGCAAGCAAGGATTTGCCTTGGTTTTGGATTTCCCATAAGGTTTCTTCTTCCGGTAAAACAGGCGGCTTATGATGGAAGAAAGTATTGGGTTCTATGGTGAGTTGATACCAGGAGAGATGCGGGGGTGAAAACTTCAAGCAATCTTGTAAATCATTCATGGCATCTTGCACGGATTGCTCAGGTAAGCCATGCATGATATCAAGATTAAAATTATTAAAACCAGCCCCGATCGCAAGTTCGATGGCTTGTAATGCATGATCGCGGTTATGGATGCGTCCTAATGCTTTTAATTTAGCATCTTGTAAACTTTGTATGCCTATCGATAATCGATTGATGCCCGCATGTTTAAAACCCTTGAAACGTGCTCCATCTATGGTTCCGGGATTAGCTTCCAGGGTAATTTCGATGTGATGACTAAAATCCAATCGTTTTTGAATGGCGGTAAGGATCATTTCTATGGCTTTTGATGAGAATAAGCTTGGTGTCCCGCCGCCAAAAAAAATACTGCTTAATTGTCGTCCCTCAATAGTAGATAGATTCTCATCCAGATCTTCTATGAGTGCTTTCACATAAGCTTCTTCGAGTATGCTATGTTTGAATTCATGAGAATTAAAATCACAGTAAGGACATTTGCGTATGCACCATGGAAGATGTATGTAAAGACTAAGCGGTAACATGAGTAAGACAAAAATCCGTGATTTCTCTTGTTAAAGCGAGGTCGGGTATAAAATGTGCGTCATCATCAAGGTCTTCATGTGTCATAGGGTCTTTGCCATGTTCATCGTAATAGGATTCTATAGCAGATTTCTCATAAGCGATAGGGACTTTGCTGCCCGCAATTCTTACGGGTTCTGTCATAATTTGTTTAGATAATGGGCAGATAAATTTAGCGGGTATAACTACCTTGGTGGTGATTTTCTTATCAAGAGGCAAGATAGATGGCATGGCAGGTATGACTGCTGTTTGCAGTTTTGACAAATGTCGAAATTTTTCTAGCTCAGGGTTCCAGTCATCGAAGTCGTCATTTTCTAATGCTAAAACATTAATAGGACCATCAAATTCATCTTCAGTATCCGTTTCTTCTATGATAGGTGTGGGTTCTTCGGGTAATTCATTCTTTAATGTATCATTTTTTTTCAGCATGTTGCTCCCCTTTTTTATTTTTTATAAGAAGGAGAAATTACTGGTTAAGAAATGCAATGTCAATTGAAGATATAAGGTTATGGCATTAAAATGTCGCACTACATAATATGTGACTAAGGAGTCCATCATGAAAAAGCGTGTTAAAGTTGCCGTTACGGGTGCTGCGGGTCAAATTGGTTATGCTTTGATTTTCAGAATTGCATCAGGCCAAATGTTGGGCCCTGATACTGAAATTGAATTGCAGTTATTAGAATTAGAGCATGCTTTGCCCTCGCTTAGAGGCGTTGCTATGGAGTTAGAAGATTGCGCTTTTCCTTTGCTGAAGAATGTCGTTTGCACGTCTGACTTAGATGTAGCGATGCGTGATGTGAATTGGGCCATGTTGGTAGGTTCTGTACCGCGTAAAGAAGGTATGGAACGTTCTGACTTATTAAAAATCAATGGTAAAATTTTTACCGCCCAAGGTAAGGCCATTAATGATCATGCAGCGGATGATGTGCGTGTTTTTGTGGTGGGTAACCCCTGTAATACCAATTGCTTGATTGCAATGAATAATGCTCCCGATGTGCCTAATGATAGATTTTATGCGATGACTAAGTTAGATGAGCTGCGTGCACGCTCACAATTGGCTATCAAAGCAGGAGTCGATGTCACAGCAGTGACACAAATGACGATTTGGGGAAATCATTCAGCCACACAATTCCCTGATTTTTATCATGCGAAAATCCATGGTAAACCGGCGCCTGAAGTGATTACCGATTTACCTTGGTTACAAAATGACTTTATTCCTTTGGTACAAAAACGTGGTGCCGAAGTGATTAAGGCTCGCGGCGCATCTTCTGCTGCATCTGCTGCGAATGCAGCCCTGACCGGTGTGCATGATCTTGCTCATGATACCGTACAAGGCGAAACCTTTTCTGTAGCACGTTGTTCGCAGGGCGAATACGGTATTGATGAAGGTTTGATTTTTTCTTTCCCATGCCGTACGGAAGGTGGAAAACTCAAAGTGGTGACAGGGTTAACGAATAATGCTTTTGCGCAAGAAAAAATCAATATCACGTTGGATGAGTTGCGAAAAGAACGTGATGCGGTGACAGAGATGGAATTAATTAAGTAAATAATATCGAGCCGTGACTTGATAGTTGCGGTTCGCTTTAGTGTGTTGCATTTGTCTATACAATAGCGTATACTATTTGTATATAAACTAAAGTATTGACAGGTGTTTTATGCCTAAAGGATCAGTGTCTATTAATATTCGTGCGAAAGCAGGACAACGAGATTTAATTGATCAGGCAGCTGAAAGGCTTGGTCGTTCACGCTCGGATTTTATGCTTGAAGCAGCTTGCAATAAGGCTGAAGATGTTTTGCTCGATCAAGCGTTTTTTTCAGTAGATGCTATTACATTTGAAAAATTGCAGGCATTACTTGATAAACCATTACCAACGACTGATAAGCTGCGCCGTTTACTCAAAACAAAAGCGCCATGGGATAAATAAACATGCAACATTTAGCTGTCCCATCTTTAATTTCTCACGAACATGAGATAATGAACTTTGATTGTGGAGAACCGTCTCTTAATCTATGGCTTAAATCACGAGCAATAAAAAATAATATTTCAGGTGCTTCGCGTTGTTTTGTCATATGCGATAAAAAAGAAGTAGTGGGGTATTATTGTTTATCTGCAGGCGCAATTAGTCGAGAGTTTGCACCAAAAATAATGCGTAGAAATATGCCTGATCCTTTGCCAGTATTGGTACTTGGAAGATTGGCAGTTGATAAAAAATATCACAACAAAGGGCTTGGGAGTGCTTTATTACGCGATGCAATGATTCGCTCTGTAAGTGTTGCTGAAGAAACTGGTGTATTTGCTATATTAATTCATGCTCTATCAGAGCAAGCTAAAAGATTCTATATGTCGCGCGGTTTTGTAGAATCACCTTTACAACCTATGACGTTATTTATGACTATAGAAACGATTCGGAGCATTTTAACCGAGTCGTGACTGTGAAGTTACGCCCACAACGCCAAAACCGCCATAATCACCATTCCCGCAAGCAAGAACAAGAACTCAAACAAATTTTCCGTTTCATGCATGCGTTCATGATGATTAATGTGATGCAAAGTGGACATGTACAAAAATGTTCCTGCAGCAAATGCATTAAATCCAGCGGTTAATAACTGAGTGGATCGTAATTCAATGGACGTTAGCATGGTCCCAAGCAATATGCCTAAAGGTGTCATGAGGGAAAATAAACTTACAATAAGAATGACGTGTTTAAGTGCCAATCGGGTAGGGTTAAGGATGACTGCAAGCGCAAAACTTTCTGAGCTTTTATGGACGATGATGGCTAAAAAGATAATCGATGCTGTTTCAAGAGTCGTATTGATACCAAGGACCGCGCCTTCAATAAGAGAGTGTATGACTAAAATCAGCGTAATCATGTATGGCAATGCATTCATGGAGTTTTTGGCGTGCGGCAAACATTTAGAAAGTCGTTCCAGGAACAATAAGATTAAAAATCCAAAGGCACAAAACAATTCTGCCAGAGGATAATCGGTATCTCCTAAAGTCGTTGAAAAGACGCTAATGGCATCAGGTAGCATATGAAATAGGGCTGCGCCTAAGAAAATTCCGCTGGCAAATGCATCTGCGGCTTCCAGTGAAGGTCTATGCTCAGGGCGTGCGCGTACTTTAATGGGATAGATAACAGCCACAATGCTCGTGATGAAAATGAGCATTCCAGCGATTATTTTATAAGTAATAAGTGACACTTTGGATCCTGCATAGTTATTTGATGGGAAGTATATACTTAATTTTTCTTTTGAACTAGACGCATTTTTCTGGATATACTTCACGATATGGAATTCAGTCTTATTCAAAAAGTTGTTGTTTGGGCATTGCCCGTATTATTCGCAATCACTGTGCATGAGGTTGCGCATGGCTGGGTTGCGTCTAAATTTGGCGATCAAACCGCACGTTTGGCGGGTCGTCTGACCTTAAACCCTATTAAACATATTGATTTAGTAGGGACTATTATTATCCCGCTGGTCTTATTATTGGTGAGTCCTGTGATTTTTGGTTGGGCAAAACCCGTGCCAGTGGATGCGCGTAATTTGCACAATCCTCGTCGAGATATGGTGATTGTTGCACTTGCCGGTCCAGTGTCTAATTTATTGATGGCCTTCATTTGGGCCTTGCTTGCAAGATGGGCCCTTTATAGTCCACCATGGTTTAGTACACCATTAGAGGCTATGGGATGGGCAGGCATAGAGATTAATGTCATGTTGGCGGTATTGAATTGTTTGCCCATTCCACCCTTGGATGGAGGTCGTGCACTTTCTAATATATTGCCGGCACGCTGGTCCTGGCATTATTATCGTTTTGAGCCGTATGGTTTTTTTGTGTTACTGATTTTGATGTTTACAGGGCTTTTATCTTACATCATGGTACCGCCTATGATTTTTCTAATTCAAGGGATCGCAAGTCTTGTGGGATTAAAATAGGCCATAAAAAGGATTTACTCAGTGAACGTTGTCATTATCATTCCTACCTATAATGAAGAAGGCCACATAGGCGACACCTTAAAACTTTTGGAGCACGAGATTTCGCGCATCAAAAATCATGTCTTTGATATTTTAGTTTTTGATAGTTGTTCAACCGATAAAACCATCCCTTATGTAAAGTCTTTGCAGGTAAAATATAAAAATATTCATTTAATCGTTGAAGATAAAAAATCAGGTTTGGGCGGTGCTTATATTCAAGCGATGCGTTATGTGATGAAGCATTTTAATGCCGACATTATTTTTGAATGTGATGCAGATGGTTCGCATCAACCTAAATACGTACCTATGATGATGGATGCGATTGAAAAAGGCGCGGATGTTGTAGTTGGCAGTCGTTATGTTCCTGGTGGAAAGATAGAAGCCAATTGGGCATTTCATCGCCGCATGATTTCGCGTGTGGGAAACTATGTCGCAAGATTATTTTTAACGCGGAAATTTCATGATATCACAAGCGGTTTTCGAGCTACTAAAGTTTTCTTGCTTAAAGATATTGCTTTAGAAAATCTTTTATCAAAAAATTATGCGTATAAGATTCATTTATTTTGGGAATTGCATCTACGTACGGATGCGATTGTTGAAGTGCCGATTACTTTTCTTGATAGAGAACATGGAATAAGCAAATTTCCTAGAAATAATATGTGGGAGTCATTGAAGGTTGTGGTGATGTTGCGATTTAGAAAACTATTCTCTATTTCGGCTCTGTAACTTCTCGTCACCCCTGCCTCCAAATGCTTTTTTACGAAAACCTAGTATTGTAAATACTCAGCGAGTCCAGATACTTTTATTTTTTCAGATAATCGATAATTTTTATTTCCAGGATAAATAATAGTTAACTCATCTAATATTAAATATTCTATAGCGATTTTCATGGAAGCAGTCATTTGGATATTGTCTGAATACTTAAATTCAAATCCATATTTTTTGCCATTTTTAATGATTAATAAATCCAATTCTGCTTGGTTGTGTATGCCCCAGAAATAAACCTCTTCAGGATAAGCTTGATGATGACGAATGATAGATTCTAGTGCAAAACCTTCCCAGGATGCTCCTAATTTTGGATGATTGATAAGTGAAGTTTTATTTGGGATACCTAATAAGTAGTGATAAATACCGCTATCACGAAAATAGATTTTTGGTGACTTAATTTGACGTTTGTTGATATTTTCAAACCAAGGAATAAGTTCACGTAACATAAATGTGCCTGTTAAAATATTTAAATATTCTCTTGCAGTGGTATGAGCAATGCCTAATGATTTACCAATTTCGGAGGCGTTAAAAATATTTCCGTGATAATGTGCAATCATCATCCAAAAACGCCGTAAAATTTGATGAGGAATTGTTATGCCTAGATTTGGAATATCTCTTTCTAAAAAAGTAGCAATATAAGCTTTGCGCCATTCCCAACTGATTTCGACGGATTTTGCTAAATAGGCATTTGGAAATCCGCCTTGTAGCCATAGTAGGTTGATGTCTGATACTTCAGGATAAGTAAATGGTGTTAATTCCATGTAGCTAATTCGCCCTGCTAATGTCTCGGAAGATTGTTGAATTAAATCTCTCGATGCACTTCCTAAGATCAAAAATTTTTGTTTGTCACGGCGTTGATCTACTAAGACTCTTAATGTGGGGAAGAACTCGGCTCTGCGTTGTATTTCATCAATAATAATTAAATCATAAGATTCATCTAAAGTTAGAAAAGGATTATCTAGACGCTGTAAATCATGAGTGTCTTCTAGATCTAAATAAAGTATTGATTTTTGAAGGGAATCCGCATATAAACGGGCAAGTGTTGTTTTGCCGCACTGCCTGGGTCCTAAAATAGCAACAACAGGATTAACGTTAAATAAAAATTCCAATTGTTTGGTGCAATTATTTCTGGCAATAAGGCGCATGTTTTTCCATGAAATTTGAGTGGTAGATGCTCAATTATACTATATGTCCCCATTTTTTGAAAATTTATTTTTATAAAAAAATATAATATAATCAATAGGTTATGTTATATCATGAAAATTGTGTCTATGTCACTCATTCTTCATAGAATCATTAACCCTGATATTGTAATCACTGGATACTCAGCCATTTTTGAATCGCGCGTGATAAAATTTCATTTTAATCTTTGCTTCCATAAAATTGCTTTAGAATTTCCAGAGGTAATGGAGCATCAAAATCATCGCTGATTTCAATCAAACCTTTTAATTGTCCTCCTCGTCTAACGTTTGCATCTTCTGGGTAAGGAATGAGACGAACAAGCGGCTTACCATCTCGCGCAATCACTATGTCATCACCTTGCAAAACCTGATTAATGATTTTGGAAAAATGCCTCTTAGCGTCGTGTATATTGATTTGCATAAAGACCCCCTATTCTTTTATTACAATGGACTAATTAAACTTAGTCAATGAGACTAGGTAAATATTTGGCTAATATGACTCCAGGTTAAGAATTCGTTAATTTTTTTGCTTTATAATTAAATTTGTTCAATAAACGAGGTTCTTAATACATGATGTCAGGAAATGAGAAAAAATGGGAAGAATATAACGAAGATTTACAAGAAGAAAGTGGAGGTGTACTTATAGCAAAAAATAAAGATTCTAAAGAAAGTCTTGTTTTCAGCTTTAGCCACGCTTTTTTTAAAGACTATCATTTAAATGAATATCTCAATACGTCGTGCAAACGAATGCTGCAGCTTGGCGCTTCTACCGGCAGATTTCTCAGTGATTTTAAAAAAGAAGGATGGGAGGTCATGGGTTATGACTGTTCTGTCATTGCGGCACAGGCATTAGAAAGAAAAGAAATCACTTCGAGACAGTATGATTTAAATCAGCTTGATCAATCAGGAAAGCTATCTTATGAGAACGATCTTGTTAACGATATCGCCAAACCTGTAAATATTTTACTTATTCGTATCTTACAATACCTACAATGCCCTGTATTAAATCTTCTTTTAATAACGCTTATTGAGCGCGCTGCTCCTGGATCCGTTTTTTTTATTGCAGGAAATGTATATGATGATGAAATACAGCATTCGTCAAAAAAGATTACCCCAATGACTCCTCAATACGTAGCTTCATTTTTTACAAAATGTCCCAATGTAATAGTTGCACTAAATCAAAGAGTTTATAAAAATGATGAACTGCTTGTTGCAAGGAAAATATAGAAACAAAAAAAAACCCCGCAATCGCGGGGTTTTTTGTTTTGGGTTGATTACATCATTCCACCCATACCGCCCATTCCTCCCATGCCGCCCATACCACCAGCGCCCATGCCGCCTGCCATGTCGGAGTCTTCTTTTGGAAGATCGGTGATCATGCATTCGGTGGTGATCATCATGCCGGCAACGGATGCAGCGAGTTGTAATGCAGTACGTGTCACTTTGGTTGGATCCAAAATACCCATATCTAACATATCGCCGTATTCGCCAGTTGAAGCGTTGAAGCCGTAGTTAGCTTTGCCCTCAAGGACTTTGTTAGCTACAACAGATGCTTCATAGCCAGCATTGAGAACGATTTGACGTAATGGAGCTTCCAGAGCTTTGCGAATGAGTTGAATGCCCATGGATTGCGCTTCATTGTCACCTTTGAGGTTTTTAACAGCTTGCATAGCACGAATCAATGCAACGCCGCCGCCAGGAACCACGCCTTCTTCAACTGCAGCACGAGTCGCGTGTAATGCATCTTCAACGCGAGCTTTTTTCTCTTTCATTTCGATTTCAGAGCCTGCGCCTACTTTGATGACAGCAACACCGCCAGCAAGTTTAGCAACACGTTCTTGCAATTTTTCTCTGTCATAGTCAGAGGTTGTATCTGCAATACGAGCACGCAATTGAGTGATGCGTTCGGTAATTTCTTTTTTGTCACCCGCACCATCAATAATAGTGGTATTGTCTTTGGAAACGTGAATACGCTTCGCAGAACCCAAGTCTTTCAAGGCAGTGGATTCTAAAGTACGGCCCACTTCTTCAGAAATCACTTGTGCTTTGGTTAATGTCGCAATATCTTGCAACATTTCTTTACGACGATCGCCAAAACCAGGAGCTTTAACTGCACATACTTTAACGATGCCGCGCATATGGTTAACGACTAAGGTCGCGAGAGCTTCACCTTCCACATCTTCAGCGATAATTAACAAGGAACGACCGGATTTAGCCACTGCTTCGAGAGCTGGTAAAAGATCACGAATCGAAGAAATCTTCTTGTCGACGATTAAGATATATGGATTTTCTAAATCAGCAGTCATGTTTTGTTGATTGGTGATGAAGTAAGGTGATAAATAGCCGCGATCAAACTGCATACCTTCGACTATGTCTAATTCATTATCTAAACCATTACCTTCTTCAACTGTGATAACACCTTCTTTACCCACCTTAGCCATTGCATCAGCAATGATACGACCAATGGAATCATCAGAGTTGGCAGAAATGGTGCCCACTTGAGCGATAGCTTTGTCGTCTTTGCATGGAACGGACAATTTTTTCAATTCTTCAACAGCAGCAGCAACAGCTTTGTCTATGCCGCGTTTTAAATCCATAGGATTGAAGCCAGCCACAACAGCTTTCAAGCCTTCGGCTAAGATTTGGCTTGCGAGTACGGTTGCAGTGGTAGTGCCATCGCCAGCTTGATCTGAAGTTTGAGAAGCCACTTCTTTAACCATTTGTGCGCCCATGTTTTTGAATTTGTCTTTAAATTCAATTTCTTTCGCGACTGAAACACCGTCTTTGGTGACAGTTGGTGCGCCGAAGGCTTTGTCAATAACCACGTTACGACCGCGTGGGCCTAATGTGATTTTTACAGCGTTTGCAAGTTCTTGAACGCCAGCCAGCATAGAGTGGCGAGCTTCTTCAGCAAAACGAATGTCTTTAGCATTTGCCATGTGTTGTTCCTCTTAAAAATTAAAATTAAATAAAATCAAAACTATTCTTCGATAACGCCCATCACGTCTTCTTCGCGCATGACTAAGTATTCTTTGTCATCAAGCTTGACATTGGTGCCAGCGTATTTACCAAATATCACTTTGTCGCCGACTTTAACTTGTAATGGATGTAATTTACCATCAACAAATTTGCCGCCACCAATAGCACGTACGGTGCCGCGGGCTGGCTTTTCTTTGTCAGCGCTATCTGGGATCACAATGCCGCCTGGAGTTTTGGTTACAGCATCTTCAGCTTGTACGACAATGCGATCAGCTAATGGTCTAATGTTCATGTATTTATCTCCTATCTGATAAATTATTGTTCAAAAAATTCACTTGTATCACGATGTATTGTGTTGATTTACTATATGGGGGTGAATTTAGCACTCTCAAGTGTTGAGTGCTAAATATATAGAGAATTAGTTGTGTGTCAAGTATTCTATTTTGGTAGTAAATAGCATACGATAGGAGCGGGTTTCGACAAGGAATGTTCGTATGTACTCAAGAAGAAAACTTATTGTTTTAAGTGTCATTTTTAGTTTTGGGATGTCCCATGCATTAGCAAGTACTCCATATTCCAGGAATTCTCTAAGTTATCTAGTCCCTAAGGATTATTCAGGTGATGGGGCTTCGCCAGTTACTAAGAGCTATCCAGGTTATTTCGTTCCTAAGCATCATCCTAAAAAACATTCTAAGAAACATCCAGTTAAGAAGACTCATCCTAAGAAGCATCCAGTTACTAAGAGCTATCCGGTTACTAAGAGCTATCCGGTTACTAAGAGCTATCCGGTTACTAAGAGCTATCCGGTTACTAAGAGCTATCCGGTTACTAAGAGCCATCCGGTTACTAAGAGCCATCCGGTTGCCAAGCATCATCGAGTGACTAAGAGTCATAATAAGAGTCATAAGATGAAAAGCCGTTGGGTTTTCGGGAGTTATCCAGTTCCTGCGGGTCATCCTCCGATTGCCGTCAGTCTTTTAGTGGGCGGCGGTGCGACCAATATTGGAAATAATCATGAAATTGTGTTCCCTCCCGCAAGTTTTAGAACCGATTCATTTACGAGCAATAATGAACCTATCGAAGTTGCGGCAGCTCTTGGGATATCTTACGACTTTCATATAGGCAGAGAATGGGAAAGGCATTTTTTGCAAGATATCACATTGGGTATTAATGGTTATTACAACCAAAGTATAGTGAATGGTGCAGTGCTTGAGTATAGTTTGTCCGATATGCCTAATTCAAACTACGATCTTCGCTTAAAAACGGGTCGTTTAATGATCGATACGGAGTTGGATTTTAGTTCAGCATGGGGAACGGTTATGCCCTTTGTTGAGGTAGGGATAGGTGTGGCAAGTAATACTTTATATTTTAAAAATTCGCCAGTGCCAGACACAGGTGCGTCAGGCGGTGGTTATGCTTTGCAAAATCATTCTCAATTTCAGTTTGCCTATGAGGCAGGTGTAGGTATGAAAATTCCTCTAAAAAATCACATGATGTTATCAGCTCGTTATCTTTATGCGAATGCGGGCCAGGCAAAAACTAGCACGTCAGACAATAGTTCAGGCGTGTTATTGGCACAACCTATTGTCATTGATGTATGGTCTCAATCTATTTTATTTGGTTTTAGTTATTTAATCGGATAATTCTCATGAAAAATACTATGTTGCGACAATGTTTTAGTTTTATCTTATTGAGTATGCTAAGTATTACATCGGTTTATGCACGTGCAGTGCCTTTGGTGATAGCTGCTGCAGAAACCGTACAAAACATGGCATTTAATACGACTCAAGTGATTACTTATACAGTCCATAATAATGCTCCTCAGCCTGTTCAACTTAATATGCAGCTAACCAGAACGCGTGTGATACCAGCTTCCCCTCTAGTCAACTTCCAAGTGACAAATGATTGTGTGTATCTTGGCATGGGAAATTATGTTCCGCCACGTGGTAATTGTAATGTGAATGTTACAATAAGATCGGGCGGTGTAGCCGGCGCGGTTGTTGGGAGTCTTCTCATTAACTATGGACCTACTTTTCAAACGATTGCGCCCCCGCCTGTGTTAAATTTTAATGTAACAGGAGGAGGTGGTGGGGCTGGCGGTTTGTACTTTATCGATGCGCCAACCGGTCAGAATATGTTATTTAATAGCACCCAAGATATTATTTGGACACTACAAAACACCACAAGTAGTGCTATACCTTTGGTTTCGGGAGGCACAAATTTTACAGTTGCATCATCCTTGATTGCAACGCCTGTATTTACCAATGATTGTAACAATAGTGTCCCAGGTAGTGGCGGTACTTGTCACATTCAAGCGTCGATTAACTCCCTCTCTACCCCAGGTCAGGTGAGTCAATATGTCTATGTAACTTATAATACTTCTTCTCGATTGGTCATTGATAGCCCTACTAATTTTACTATTTCAGGGTCGATTACGGGTAAACGTGCTTTTTCTATGGTAAATAAATGTCCATATCCGGTATGGTTTTCATTTGCTGGAGGCGGGATAAATGTTTTTGGTTGTACGACAGATACAAGTTGTGACACGATGACAGGAGCTAGTCCAGGTACGTTTACTTGTAATACAAGTGTAATGCCAAGCGCGCAATGCTTTTGGAAAAGTCCGACCGCCAGCAGCTATATGTTATCCCCTTTAACAGGGTCCACTACGGTGTATTTAAATGAGGGTTTATATACTCCAACACCTACACAACCTGAAGTCTGGAGCGGGACTATTTCAGGACGTACGGGATGTCCTGCTTCGACTAACTCTAAGACTACTTGTGATACAGGGGATTGCGGCGGTACGTCACTTCATACGACTGGCGGTTGCACGACAGGTATTTCTCCGCCGAATATACAAGCGGAACCTACCTTACAAACGAACCTGGATTTCTATGATATTACAACTATCAATGGAATCAACGTGCCTATGTCGATGGAACCCATCAATGCATCGATTGATCCTGTTAATCCCTATACATGCGGCGGTGCCGGGGTTGCAAGTTCTCAAACAGGTACGGATGGTACGATTGGGGGTTGTACATACAGCTATTCACCTCCAAGTAATAATTATATATGGATTGAGACAGCAGGTAGTTCATGCACTGCTACGAGCCAATGCTCTACATCGACTGGAGAAGCGTGTGGGTTAACAAAGGCTGATATCACAGGTAATACAAGTACGACACATTGCGGTACGTGGTTAGGGTATTGGACACCCGATGAAGTCTGCACTCTTAATTCAGGTTATACACAAGCACCCTTTAGTTGTACCACTTTATGCGTGACATCTGATTGTTCTCCTCCTGCAACCAATTATGCTGATTTGTATGGATGCAATGGCGGGACAGTGGGTACGCAAAGTTGTTATGGAGTACCGCCTGGTACAACAAACTGCTGCGGTTGCCAAAATTGGAATGGTTATATGGGTATTGTTGTGCCAACACTACCTACATCGGGTCTAATATGTGATGGAAATAACACTGGCTGGGATAATAATGTATTGGGCAAAATTACTTGGTTAAAGCAAGCTTGTCCATCGGTCTATTCTTATCCGCATGATGATCCGACGTCTAGTTTCACTTGTTCCAATAGCTCATCGACGAATAGTGTAAATTATCGAATAACCTATTGTCCGGGTGGTGTTTCAGGCGCGCCTTCTGGAGTCACGCCTAATCCATGAAAATTTAGCGCTCCGACTTGGTAGCTCGCGACAACAAATCACGCATCGCATCACGAGGCGTGATTTTTCCTTCTAAAATATGACATACGGCTTCGGCTATGGGCATTTCAATATGAACACGACGAGCTAGTTTGACTACAAGCTCAGCATTGCGTTTGCCTTCAACAACTTGGCCAATTTCTTTCATTGCATCATTAGCATGGGTGCCTTGGCTCATTGCAAGACCGAAACGTCGGTTACGAGATTGATTGTCAGTGCAAGTTAAAACTAAATCACCGAGTCCTGCCAAGCCTGTAAAGGTTTCAGGTTCTGCACCTAATGCAACGCCCAGTCGGGTGATTTCGGCTAAACCACGAGTGATGAGGGCACAACGTGCATTGGTACCAAAACCCATACCATCTGAAATGCCGGTAGCGATAGCCATGACGTTTTTCACGGCGCCGCCTATTTCGACACCAATCACATCATGAGTTAAGTAAACGCGAAAAACAGGGCTATTGAATCGTTTGGAAACATTTTCTGCAAAATCTTTATGATAACTTGCAACCACAACGGCTGTCGGTAAGCCTGCTGCAACTTCACCCGCAAACGATGGACCTGATAAAACAGCATAAGGATAATGATCATTGACTATATCGCGTAGTGTTTCATGTAGTAAAGTTCCTGTGCTTTCATCGAGTCCTTTTGTAACCCAAATCAGTCGAGAAGACGTTTTTAATTGCGGTTTTAGGTGTATCATAAGGTCGCGAAAACCGGAAGAAGGCACAGCAATTAAAATATCATCACATAGTTGTAGTGCACGAGGAAGATCAAGGGTAGGAATAAGTGAGGATGGAAATGCATGATCAGGCATGTACCGTTTATTCATGCCTTCTTTCTGCATATCCATAATATGATTTTTTTCATTGCTCCATAAATAAACGCTTTGTCCTAAGCGAGATAAATGCAAGGCAAGTGCAGTGCCCCAAGAGCCGGCGCCCAAAATAAGGATAGGTTTTTCAAACGTGCTCATAAGGGCATCCAAAAGAATTCATACTTTAATGAATGTGACCATCGCCTGTTGCATCAACGGTACCATGTTTGCTTTGCTCATCTAAATGTTGAGCATAAAGAGCATCAAAATTGACCGGAGCCAATAATAATTGCGGGAACCCGCCGCGAACAACAACGTCTGAAATCACTTCACGCGCATAAGGAAATAAAATATTAGGACAAAAACTACCTAGCATTTGGCGGAGTTGTTCGCTTGGAATGCCTGAAATCATGAAAATGCCTGCTTGATGGACTTCAATTAAGAATGCAGACTTTTTATTGCTAGTGACTGTCGCGGTCACTGATAAAACCACTTCATGCATGTTTTCCTGGATACGATTACTTTTGGTTTCGAGATTAAGCTGTACTTCAGGTTTCCAATCGTCAACAAAGGTATGCGGCGTATTGGGAGCTTCATAAGACAAGTCTTTTGTATAAATCCGTTGAATTTCGAAGTTTGGTGCTGCATCACCTGCAGCGTGAAGTTTAGGTTGTGATTTGTCAGCCATGAGATGGGTCCTTTCTATGAGTTAATGTAAAATGGGCACGTGGATATTAATCTTTGACGAGAGGCATGTCTGCATCTCGCCAGCCGCGTATACCACCGGCTAGTATGAATGCAGACAAACCTATTTTCATCAAAATGCTTGTAGCGCGTGCAGACTCTAAACCAGCAGCGCAAACTAGAATGATGGGTTTGGATTTATATTTTTCAAGCTTTTTAGATTTATTTTCTAATTCAGCAAATGGAATAGAAATAGCGCCTACAATATGTCCCGTTTTGAAAGCGTCTGCTGGTCGTAAATCCACCAACACAGCTTCTTGGCGGTTGATTAATTGAGTGGCTTCCACAGGAGATATACGTCTTGCACCTTGTTTATTTCGAATCCATTCAATGGCAAGGAGTAAAACAAAAATAATGACGAGTGCAATGCCAAGCATCCAATGGTTTTGTATAAATGATAAAATATCTTGCATATCTTCACCTAAGTTAGAGTGGCTGGGATTATACACACATTTAATCATCTCTGTGAATAGGCCGTGCACAACACCAGACATCAATACGTTTTGCACCGTTTGCTTTAAGTAAATGACAAAATTCGCGCATGGTATTGCCTGTCGTGATCACATCATCAATGACAGCAATATGGTCATTGTCCCATCGTTTGTTTGTCGTAAAAGCCTGTTTTACATTAGTTTCGCGTTCTTTGGCTGTTAGTGTTGCCTGAGGTGCGGTGGGTTTGATGCGCTGACAAGCATGGATATTGACAGGTATTCGACAACGTTTAACGATAGGGCGTGCGAGTTCCATGGCTTGATTATAGCCGCGCTCTCTAAGTCTTTGGAAATGTAATGGCATAGGAATGATGACATTTGGTAATGGTCTGGTTTTATACCAGGTGCTTTGTATTTTATCTGCCATTAATTCACCCAACACACGTGCATTAACTAATTTTTGATTGAATTTTAATTCGAGTAATAGCTTGTCAATGGGCGTTTTATAGTCAAATAAAGCAAAAGTAGCATCAAACGGTCGTGCTTGTTGCAAGCATTGACCACAAATTAGCATGTTATTTTCAGCGGATAGTATCGCTGCGCATATATTGCACGATGTTTTGGGTGTAGGTAAATCCTGATGACAAGCTAAGCACAAATCTTGCTCGCGATGAGACGGGTGCCCGCAAAGTATGCAGGTATAGGGAAGTAGCCAGGAAAGTAGTTTTTTTATGAGCATAGTGTAAAATATAGATTAATTTTTTACGAGTTAAGTCATGATACCTCATAACCATCCGTTGATGCATGCTGTCCAGGAAGAAATTTTGTCACGCCTGGATCTTGTCGCGTTAAAGCCTAAGCGCATACTTGCTGTGGCTTGTGATAATTTGAAAGTGCGTTATCCAGATGCAGAAATCGTATCGTTGGCTGATACAGAGGATAGTGTGGATCTTATTATATCAAATTTATCCTTGCCATGGTGTGGAGATGTTGATGCTGTGTTTTGTGAATGGCGTAGGCTATTACGACCCGAAGGTTTGCTTATGTTTACAAGTTTGGGTTCTCTGAGTTTATCTGAAATAGATCTCAAGTTACCGCAATGTATCGATATGCATCATATAGGCGATGCTTTACTTAAAGCAGGATTTGCAGGTCCTGTGATGGATGCGGAGCATTTTGAAATAACCTATCAAGATAAGACACAAGTCTTATCCGACTTAGAAAAAATGGGTATTACCGAAGTGAATAAGCCAATATTATCACTTAGCTATGAGGTGGTGTATGGCCATGCCTGGTGTCCGGCAAAAAAAGATGATTTTTTAGCAGATTCCGATGGAATGGTTAAAATTCCACTTGAAGCACTACGTGCGCGATTGCGACAGTAGGAGAATGATGCCGTGTATCATATAATGGGATTTACCCATCTTTTACAAGGATTGTAATCGTGGCAACAGATATTTATATTGGTGTCGATGGCGGTGGGACTAAATCAAAATTGCGGGTTGAAGATAGTACCGGCCAGCTTTTAGGTCAGGCAGTTGCAGGGCCTGCGAATATTCGTTTATCCGTTCCGGGAGCCTGGGAGTCGATTTATACTGCATTGGATGAAGTGTTAAGCTCGCACGCTATGTCTCTCGATGATAAACAATATCATTTTCATGCGGGTTTAGGTCTAGCAGGTTCTGAAGTCACAGAAGCATGCCAGACTTTTTTGCATAAGCCCCATTCTTTTAAAACGATAAAGCTTTTTTCAGATGCTCATGCGGCTTGTGTTGGAGCGCATCATGCAAAAGAAGGCAGCATTATTATCGTCGGTACGGGGGTGGTGGGTTATCAAATTTATCGCGCTCGCGGTTCAAAAGTGGGTGGATGGGGGTTTCCACATGATGATGAGGGTAGCGGCGCCTGGTTGGGTTTGCAGGCCACGCGATTGACATTTGAATGGTTGGACCATAGAGCTGAAAAATCACCTTTGGTAGAAGATGTTTTTGCTTATTTCAATGACGATATTGAAAAACTTATTGCTTTTGCAAATCGAGCGACCTCCAATGATTTTGCGAGACTCGCGCCCCTTGTGATTAATCATAGTCAACAAGAAGAAATTGCTGCGGTACGTTTAATGAAAAAAGCTGCGCATGCCGTGGACCGTATATATCATGCTTTGGCAAAAATACGAGATGATGACGCTAACTTTCCTATTTGTTTATTTGGCGGCATTGCGCCATTTATTGAACCTTGGCTGAGTGAAGATCTGCGCGCTTCTTTAGTTCACAGACAAGCTGATGCAACAGTGGGTGCTATTTTATTGATGCGAGAAGCCATAACGTGTTAAATACGACTCTTTCTGGATTAAACGTTTATACTTCAGATGGTGTCTTGCAAGGCGCAAGTGTTGTTATTCAAGATGGCATCATTGCTGATATTATTTTGACAAAACCAGGACAAGATATCTCTTTTCCGGCTAATTATCATCTTATTCCAGGATTGATTGATTTGCACGTGCATGGAATGGACGGTTGCGATGTGATGGATGCAAATCCAGAAGCCTTAACAAAAATCAGTCAAGCATTAATTCGATCCGGTACTACCGCTTTTTTAGCCACGACCATGACTGCATCAACGCAGAATATTGAAAAAACTTTGCTTGCGGTTCGTGAATACATGGCTGTGCAGCACGAAGCACCCGGTGCGATTATGTTGGGCGTTCATCTTGAAGGTCCTTTTATCTCACCCAAAAAAGCCGGCGCACAATGTGCAGATCATATACTTTCACCCAGTATTGAAACATTGCATCATTGGCAACAACTTTCAGAAAATGCCATTAAACTCGTGACTTTTGCACCAGAACTTACGAACCATGAATTCATAGCTTATTTGAAAAAAAATAATATCATTGCAGCGCTTGGTCATAGCGATGCAAATTATGCAGAGACGATGCACGCTATGCAGCAAGGTTGTGATTATGTTACACATCTTTTTAATGCCATGCGCGGTATACATCAGCGTGAGCCAGGCATGGTGACAGCAGCGCTTTTAGAAGATGTTTGGACAGAGCTTATTGTCGATGGTGTGCATTTACATCCGGCGATTGTTAAACTCATTTTGAAAATGAAAGGCATGGAAAAAATGGTGTTAGTTACGGATGCTATGCGTGCGACGTGTTTACATAATGGTGTGTATGATCTTGGTGGTCAGAAAGTCACTGTCAAAGAAAATACGGCGACACTTTCAGATGGAACGTTAGCAGGTAGTGTGTTGCGCATGCCGCAAGCGATAAAAAACATGTTGCAATTCACAGGGTGTGATCTTTTAGATGCAGTTAAAATGGCCTCAGAAAATCCCGCAAAAGTTTTAGGAATTTTTGATAAAAAAGGCAGTATTGCTATAGACAAAGATGCAGATTTAGTGGTTCTTGACGAGCATTTCAATGTCGTGATGACAATATGCGGCGGACATAAAATTTGGAATAACATACATGTTTCATCAACAAGCGATCAGTTTTAAAACGCAAGATAATATAAGCCTCAGCGGTTGGTTTTTTGTTCCAGAAAATATTCCCGCGCCATGTATCATTATGACGCATGGTTTTACTGCATTAAAAGAACATTATTTATCGAAATTTGCAGAGGTTTTTGCAAGTGCGGGCATGTGCGTCTTAGTGTATGACAATCGCAATTTTGGTGAGAGTGAAGGGGAGCCGTGTTTTGAAGTCAATCCTGAGCTGCAAGTGCGTGATTTATCGGATGCTATTTCTTACGTACAAACCAGATCTGAAGTTGATGCAAACAACATAGCTTTATGGGGCACAAGTTTTAGCGGCGGGAATGTTATCGTCGCGGCAAGCATGGATAGTCGTGTTAAGTGTATTGTCGCACAAGTTCCTTTTGTGAAAGGACATCATGA
>JABDBK010000013.1 GCA_013288655.1 Gammaproteobacteria bacterium
TTTGTATTTCAGTTACATTTGCATGTTTGGCAACAGCAACGGCATTAGCCGACGTTTCTGCAACATATTTTAATAATCTACCATTGCTTAAAAAGCTACCTCGATCTATTTGTGTAGCTTTTGTTTTATTGATTATGCTTGCAATGTCTTTAATTGGCTTTTCTGGAATTATGAGGATTGCTCTACCTATTTTAAATTATCTATATCCTGGTTTAATCATTTTATCCTTGATTAATATCTTATTGGTTAAAAGAAAAGCTATGACAATACGCAGCTCTGTAAAGTATCAACCTTTTTAAAGTCAAACTTAGTATAGAGATTAATAGCAGCAGTATTGTTTTCACGTACTGTTAATTCTATTCGAGTCAATCCGATTTTTTTAGCTTTTTCTAAGGTCGCTATCATTAGCGGCTGGTCAACAACAAAAAATTGCATGGGTAGAATTAGGATATTATGCTGGGATGATTGGCGGCTTAATTGCATGGACCTTTTTAGGGATTGAAATCGGTATTGCATCTGCATTATTAATAGATGCTTGCCTTCAATTAATCAATATATGTTAATGCACGCGTATGGTTTTATGGGTATTAGCGCTGCTATTTCATTATGGTTGTTAGGTATTTTAAAAAATTCGACCATAAGTTTATTCTTTACCTTGTTTTCATGCGTAATGTTTTCTGTGATTTTAACCAGACGAAAAGCAGGTATTGCTTAGCTTGCAGAATCGTTACATCACCGAGCAGGATCTGCTCGTCGGCTTGCATTCTGTAGGCTGGGCTCGCACCAGACGCCACGCACATCGCGTCCCTGTCCAGCGCCGGGGCAGCGCGACCCATATATGTCATAATAAAAATTATTACCCAGCGAGAGAGAAGTTCCAGGCGGGGCACAAAAAGACGAAGAATCAGTATCAATGTAACGTGCCACAGCCTTTATACGATTAAATATATAGAAAATACCGTCCGAGAATAATTGTTGTATCCACGGGGATCTCAGGTTTTTCTGAAGTTCTCGTCCTATTACTCCATGACAAAACTGATTACCAAGCGTTCCATACCAGCCACCAAGATCTTGCTCATCTATTTTTGGTAGTTCGCTGCCTCTCTCTGCCAATTCTTTAGTGGCCAGATAAATTAAGTGAATCTGATTTATAACCGTTGTTTCTTTGGCCCAATTTCCAAACGCTTCTATCGTGAAAATAGTGTTATTGTCATTTTTTTTTATTGCATTAAAAACTTGAGTAATTATTTCTTGATTGAATTGCTCTCTATCCTGTTTTTGTTTTTCATTTTCTATAGGTACGGCTGATCTTATTTTCTCTAGTCGTTCAGGAAAAGTATCAGGATAAAATGTTTGATCTAATAGGATGAGTCTGTTTGCCATGCCTTCGCAAATAATGCCTTTTTCATCGCTTAAAGTCATATCTCCCATTTGGATAGCTTGAATAGCGGCTTGCATCAACGTATCGGGTAAATGAGCTTCTTTTTTTGCGTACGCTTTTCGAATGCATGCTTCAACTTGGTCAAGTGGAGCAGCATAATAAGCGAGAGTTAAAATTTTCCACTGCAAAGAAGGATTATTAAAAAAAGTAAATGTATTTTTAAGCCACCTAGGTTCAGCATGAAATGCGTATTCATAAATAAGATTTCTAACATCACTGAGACCATTTGTAAAAAGAGCATGATCAATCAGCTTAGTGTCAGTATCACTTTTTTCCAATTTTTTAACTCGTGATTTCATCATATCCTCATATTCTGGCCGTGTCATTCGGTATTCTCGATCTTTATTATCCTTGAGTTTTTTTTCAATTCATATAACATTATACATTTTTAATATAGGGAATTATTTAAAATGACGGAAAATAATGACATTATTGATTTGCAAAAGCATGCAGATGAACTTTATCAACAAACGAATTTAACTGAACACCAACGACAAAATCTATTTTCAATCTGGAAGCAGCTTTCCCCAGAAGCACTCGTTAATTTTATCCGAAAAAATGAAGCCTTACTTTTCACACGATTAGCTAATACAGAGCAAGTTTCACTTGAGGACGCAATGGTGCCTTGGAGTATCCAGGACATGAATGCGTATTACGTTTTGCATCCGGCGGATCAAAAAACGCGTGCAGCTTTAGGTGCACGATGCCGTCAATTGATTAGCCAAAATCCCGTTACAAGTTATGATGATTTACAATTATCCCAAGGTAAAAACATACTGGAAGCTGAGTCCAAAGACGATCTGAACGTTTGGTTTAACCAACTTGAGCTTTTATCTTATGCTCATGCATTATTAAAACCTGAAAAAACAGCAGAACAATACCGTTTTAAATATTTATTTGCTTTGCTGTCGATTTATCGAACTCAATTAAATGCTAGTTACGAACTTGAAAAAAAGAAAAAAGCCGATGAACCCATTGAATATCAAAAAGACATTATAGTTAAAATAGATTGGATAAATCGCCATTTTGCTGAGTATTTTAATCATATGATTAGTACGCAACAAATAAATGGTCACGCACCCGAGCTTAAAGAACTCCTTTTACAACTAGGCGAATTGACTGAAGAAATTTATCCCTGGCTTTCCGTTATTTTTCGTGAGGAATTATTCAACTCATCTAAGGATGACAATGAAATTAACCATGACATGGAATTCTTTATATCTTTTCATAGCTTATTACAAGAAAAATCACTGGGCGAACAACTTTACAATATTAACGGCATGAGTCAAGCTCCCTTGATCAAACAATTTTTGCAAAAAGAACGTTTAACATGGAATGGTATCAATGCCTCTGATCTTGATAAAAAAATTACAAACATAAAATACTATCTCCACCAATCAGAACTTTCACCTAGGATTGCATTGCTAATTTGTAAGGATATAGTACCTATTGCTAAGACATTCTTAGGTTTACGTCCTGATGTTGCATTTATTATTTATTTACTTATTGAGCGCATTAAACGTGATAGTCATGTTTTGAAAGATGCATCTCGTTATATCTCAAGCCTGGAAAGTTATGAGCATTGTCCTGGCTTGGAAGTTGGAATGCTACAAGAAAACAAATCAAACCAGGCGATAACAGTTGCTTTACAAGCAGGTTTTCTTCCTCCTTCAGCACAATTATTATATGGCATGTGGAAAATAAATCCTGATCGCACCAAAGAAATAATCAATGACCTTGCGACAAAGGCTCCAGATATTTTACACGAAACACTACTTATTATTTTCTCCGATGACAAGTATGCAGAGCAACATGAGCATTGGCTTGGTCTAGGAATCCACCCGCTGATTGATGATAAACATTATCCTTTGTTTGCCTTAAAACGAGCTTATGCAGCGGAAAGTCAAGCTAATGATGAGCGTCGTTTCGAACTGTGGATGCAATTTATCGATAGCGGAATGATGATAAACACTCCTTTTCTTGCCACGGACGCGAATCAACAATTATTTGCTAAACTGCAACCCTATATTGGTCGGATTGTTCAAACAAAATCGCTAACTCATAACCAAATAAAATCATTGGGTATTGCCCTGGCATTATATCGCGCAACACAACTTAAGCTTTCCGCTTTAGAAGATCCATCTGAATCTCCGCTAGCTCCTTTATTGGGAGTGAGAAACTTTGCTTTTTTAATGGGACCACCTAGAATTGAATATGCTCCAGAGTCTACATGGGCTGAAGAATATTTATGGAAGCTCATGGTCCGGATAGCTTACCCCAGTGGGTCAGCTGCTCATATAGATTTTGATGGCATCACTCGCTTTTTAGATTTAGAGTTTAAGCCTGCATCGACTCCAAGCATTTCACTTGAAGCACAAGAAGACCAGGTTGCTAAAGACATTAATGTCTTAGTTACCACTAATTTACATATTAATTTTGAGCATCAATTTAAATTATTCCATGTTTTTGCACGGCTTTTTTTAAGAAACCAAAAAATTGACGTTAGGAATTTACCAGAAGTTTCTGAGGAGTTCATAAAAAATCTACCGCCAATAGGTTATGCTTTATTGGGTATAACGGAGTATCCTATGTATGTTGATGTTCCGGAATGGTTTTCAGTATCTCTTCGAGAAAAAATACTAACAGTTATCCAAGCTACTTATTTGAATCAAGGATTGATGAAGGCTTCTGTCGCCCCTTATATGGCTCAATTTCAGAATTTACTTAATGAAGCGGATGAATCGGAAAAAGCCGAGCTTCAGGCAATGATCCCCGCATCATGGGTATTCGAGATGCCTGAAGCAAAACAACAAGAAAAAAAGGTAAAATTTTATTTTGTGAAACAAATATATTTAGCATATTGCAAACAACATAATCTAGGTAATTTGAATGGAGTGATTCAACAAGAAGCTCAAAGAGATGACCTGTTTAAAGAAGTCCAACCCATTCGTGATCGTATGAGTTATATAGGGCGAGAATTAACGGCTCATCATAAGACTGTTAAAAAAAATCACTCTGGATGGAGGAGTTCGCTGAGTTTTGCGCTAGGTTATAATTTGAAAGAAAGCAAAGCACAACTAGATCATTTCAAAACAATTGAATCTTATATTGCGCAACATGATATTCTTAATTTGCAAGATTGCGACAGTTTATTGAAACAATTAACTGAAACCATTACAGCCGGGACTTTCAAGAAACACTTCTGGTCAACTAGATTTTATCATGAAAATCTACAGAATTTGGTTGAGGAATTATTGTTGTTAAGGGATAAAATCTGTCGATACTCACCCGAAGAGGATAAAGATAATGCTATTCTTGCTAAATCTTCTTGCAACCAAGAAAGTAAGCAATCTAGCGTTACCGCTTCACCTTTTACTTTATACTCTAACCAGACCAGTAAGCATCCAAAGACTGAGGTTGCTGAGGAAAAGATGTCGCACAGAATGAGCTAAGGATTTGTAATATTTCATAAGATCGGTATGAACCAGGTTTAGCTTGATTGCTAAACCTGTTGTTTTCAGTAACTAAGACTATCCCTAATGAAAGTGTTAAAGTCCGGAGATTCGTCTACCTGGGTTATTCGTTTGTTCAGTTTCAATCTTTTTTTGTTTCTTATTAGTAGAAGCAAACAATGCATTATATTTGAATAAAGATTTTTTTCGCGTATTAAAACAAGTTGTGTTTGTTGGGTTAAATAGCTGACGTGATAACTTCAATGAGGTTTGTATACGTTGATAAATGTGGGTAACCACATTTTCCGCTTCTTTCCCGCCTTTAGTAATAGTCACCGTTTTTTCTTCAGCCGCTGGGATGCCTACCATATACAATCCCGCTTCTGTCGTGATTCCATTTTGTTGTTTAGGCACGCGGCCTTTTAATAGATGATTCAGTAATTCATAGGATGTATTATAACCTGTTGCACAAATGATTTTAAAAAAACAAAATAAACTCACTATTTGATTATCACTAAAAATTAAATCATTTTTTTCTTCATTGACATGACATAACTCACCCCAATTTTTGACTTGCATTTTTGCCAGATCATCAAGAGTAGTGGATACACTGAGTAAATGTTGATTGTTTCTTTTAATTTCCGCATCACTATATCGACACGCAATAGAAACATCATGATTCATCTCTAACTGGCTTGCTAAATCTTTTGCGATACTTAAAGCAGAAAGACCACTCCCTACTACCAATATTTTTGAATTGGATGGAAAGTAATGAGCACCTTGATACCATGCGCTATGTATTATTTTATTTTTTCGAGTTTCTTCCTGGATATGTTCAAAAAAAGCGGGAAATTTGGGTTGTTGTCGCGCTCCAATACTTAGAATCACATTTTTTGCTGTGTAGTCACCCTGCGATGTTTTGACATGATATATCTCATGTCGATCTTTTTGGATAGTCGTCACTTTTATATTAAATTTAATATTAAGATCATACTTTTTTTGATAATTTTCAAAGATTGTAATGATTTCATCACGTTTAAGATGATGATCAGGATTAAATTCTTTCAGATTAAGACCCGGCATGGCGATCTCGCTCACAGTTTGCGCGAACTGAAAATTTGGCCAAACATAATGCCAAGAGTTAACAACACGATCAGACCCCTCTAGCACAGTATAATCAATACATTTTTCCTTGAGACAAAAGCTTGCGGCTAATCCTGATGGACCTGCGCCAATGACAATGGTGTGGAAACTTTTTCTGGAGTCACTCATAATTTTTCCTCTGGTGTGCTATTGATATTTATGGTTTTGGACTCACGTGTGCTTTCTGCCATTTTCTTTTTTGAAGCCAATTCTTAAATACCCGCAACTTTTGATGGTCTGTTGAAGTGAAATCACCTCTAAAAAATCCCTGTTTATTGATATAAGACACTACTTTCGGATGCAAAGATGAAGACAGAACAGATATGTTATTTGTATTGACAGCTGTTCTCACAGCAGTAGATGAGGTAGTCAAAAAGCGTTTATCCATAGGTAATATAAAAGTATTTTTTAATCCAAAGTGAGCAATTTGCTGTTCTAGCGCATCATATTTTTCTCCACGCGGAACCACTTGAACCGCATCGCACCATTTACAGTGTGCTCCAAATTTTTCAAAAGAATCTTGTCCAACAATGGCGGTTACTTTCTCGTCTGGATACGCTTTTTTTATATTGGTGTATTCCATTTCCTTATTTTTTTGAATGGCTATTTCTAGACGTTCGTGATCTTTGCGAGGTAAGCTGAGTGCCATTATTTTAAGCATATCGGATCTGGATTCTCCTGGTGACTTATATATTTTTTCGGTAGAAGGATTATCATTGATCGCTACAATCACTTTTTTAAAATTTGATTGAAGCACGCTTTTAATAATTTCAAAATGCGCTATTGTAACAGGATCAAATGTGCCCCAGTAAATAGCTATTCCAGATTGTTTTTCCTCGATTCTTGGATTCATAAATTATCTCACTGTTTTAAATGTAAAAAACGAAGATAGACGAAATAGTTTGATAATTACAATATATTGTTATTATATTAACGATAAGTAATTATTATGATTAAGTGATTAGGGGTCAGGTACCTAGGTTTTAGCGCATAAGCTGACCTTAGCATAGCTTTGCCTCCATCAGTTTTTGGTAATTTTGCTGTTGTTCTACTATAGCTTGTGTAATATAGCATCAATCAACTTTTGAAGAAAAAACCAATGACAATTGAATATATAGAAATAATTAAACCTAGAATCTCCGATATTAATTATGGTGGTCACGTAGGTCATATTGAGCTCATTAATCTATTACATGAAGTTAGAGTACAATTTTTAAAAAAACACAATTTAAATGAAATTGAAATTAATGGTAATGCCCTCATAGTTCGCGAACTTCAAATCAAGTATATCAATCAATCTTTTTGGAATGATGAGCTAAAAGTGCATTTAACACTTCAATCTGATGGAGCAAAAATTATATTTCATTATTCTGTATATAATCTTTCTAATAATAATATAACAGCAAATGCTGACATTACGATGGTGTTGATGAATAAAAATAATCAAAAACCTTTAAAGCCTAATATATTTTTTGAGAAATTCAATGTTTTAAAGTAATAGAAAAAAGGTGAGGAGGTCAGACACCTAAGATCATGCTTTTCTATTTTTTTCTCAAATAACCTACGCATAGCAATATAATTAACATGGGTATAACAATAGGAAAGGTCATAGGAAAAAATATAATAACTCCCGCCACCCAAAGAAATGCGAATACGGAGATAAGCAATATTAGAAAAAATGGGATAATAAAAAATAATAAGAGGGCAATACTTAATAAAATAATTGAAGCAACCGCTATTCCCCATGTGCCAATTGTGATAGCAAAAGTAATACCCAATATGGGGAAAAACCAATATCCTGCAGCGAAAATCAAACCCATAGCGATGATCAAAGCGATGCAGGTTAACAAAAATCGTGAAAAAATGTTACTGTTCTTTGGAATATTGTTCATGTTTATCCTTAAATAGCATGACAATGACTATTATAACTAGTAATGACTCGAATTGTTTAAAATAAAATTAACACCGACCAAGCATGCATTATAATTTTCGGTCAAAAATGTATTGTATGGTCTATATGTAATCAAAATAAGCAAAAACCGCAGGATGTGTGATATCCTGATAGAGTGAGGGATTGATAAATTAGCGGCGTATTGTCATAACATGGATTAGGATATCAGGATGATCAAAAGAACTGTAGTTGTATTATTGCTGCCTTTGGCATTCACAAACACCCTTGCAACTGAAACACAAGCACCACAATATACTGACGATAATCAAGCAAATGTATCGTTTGATGTTTCTATGCCAATTGATGCAACGGGATACACACTGCACGGAAAAAATTTAACAGGCGGCAATACTCAGTTCACCGATCAAGGTATTTTTGTTGCGTCATTTCTTGCACATGAAACCGGTGAAATTATACTACCTGTTTCGACAGATTTAAAAAATAATCCATTAATCAAAACAACAATACATTACAATGCCATTAAATTAATTGATCCCATCGGCATTAATAACTTTTTTATTAAAATTGGAACAGCAACTCGCACGCAAATGATGTCTGGGCTTGATCCATTTGTTATTCAAAAAAATGGAACTTACACATGGGATGTACCATTTTTTTCAGTGGGCACAGAAACGGATACAGTTGATAATAAAAGCAGTAATCACCAGTTTATAGAAGTAGGTTCTGGCGACGGTCCCTCTCATCATAATTCTATGTACACACAACAGTTTTATTTATATTCGAAAGGCGATGGAAATACGGCCATTACAGGACATCCTGAAAAAGCATCCACTGCAGCTGAAACTCTATCAAAAACGGATAATGCAAATTTCATCTGCAAAGCTGAAGGCATTTGGGGTGCGGGTGGTTCAGATCCATACAGAACAATCATCGGTAATTGCCATGGTTCAGTCATGACATTTCCAGCCGGGCCTAATTTAGATTATGAATATGGAACTTTTAAATTGCCAACAATAAAAACGCCATGGACTGCAACACCAGAAGATCATTGCATAGTAAACGGTAAACCTAAGGCAGGATGCACAACTGCCTCAATTGCTTCTGAGGTTAATTACATGGCGCAAAAAATCCGCGTGCCGATTAATAATGATGTGACTGTGTATGCAGAATTTGGTACTGCTTATCGTAGTATTACACCAAATAATCTTCGATATGAATGCAAGTCTAATGTATATCTAAAAAATATATTGCCAGTCTCCGATTGTCATAAAAAAAGTTATTTCCCTGGTGGATCTGATTATCCTTATTTTGCTGTTGGATATGAATTTCAAACAAAAAATGGTGTTCGCTATTCTGCGCGTTATATGTTTATTCCAGAGCAAGAAAATGCTAATCGATTATCGTGGCGAGATGCAGCAAGCACCCAAATTTATGCGGTCAGTATTTCTGATAATGGAAAAACACAACCAACACCAGCTAACATTAAGAAAAATTTTAATGATGCGTTGAATGCTATACGTGCGATACCGGCTGTTTATGATGTGCTTGGTAAGCGCTTTTTTATCGATGTATTAGAAAAAAATAACCTATATGAACAGCCGGTAAAATAACGCGCCTAATGTTCCAACTATAGCGATCATAGATAAACAAGACGCCACAATATGCATACTATAAATGACTTTGGCTGTCTTCATTTTCCTATTTTTGTACCAATGGACTTTTTTTATGGCGCTGAGCATGCAGGCCATCGCAAATAAATAAGAAGCTGATGAATATGCTCCTAAAGCATATACCCATATTTCCGGCAAAATATTTTTTAAAGCATACTGAAGACCAATGATGGAAATCCCTCCTATGCAAGTTGAAAGATGTGCGACTCGCCATAATTCAGTGTGAGCGGGATCACCTTTTCCTTTAGACATTCCATGAGGAATACCAAGGATTGATCCTATACAAAATAATAAGTATCCAAGTATTAAAAAAATTCTTTCATCCAACATATGAAATATCCTTCTTTTTCATTCTGATCCTGGTAAGATTAACCGTTCCTTTCTCGAAACCAATTGCAAAAGACCCTAAGTATTTTATATATTTTTTATAAACATCATCACCATATATCGACCTTATCTTTTCTCTATGCATCGTGAGATTTTTAAACCATGCTTTCAAAGTTTTAGCGTAATGCAGTCTATCATTTCTTAATGAGATAATCTCATAATGTGCATCCGAAGCTTTGATGATCTGAAGATTAATAGTAAATCAGTAAATAGATTGTCACTTTGTAAATGCTATTTGAGGGATCTTGGTTTGTAAAAAAAGTGTTTATTTAAGGAAGTATAGTGAGATTACATGTTATTAATACATAAATCAAGAAATAATTATAAAAATAATGTAACTCCCCAGATCCGTCATCGGGAGATGAAGCCGATGCTTATGAGACCTCTAGTACAAATAAATCGCTTTGTTCTGCATCTATCAGTTTTTGAAGTGTATGTAGCTCTTCTTGACCATATCCAGATTCTGCCAGCTTATCGAGAAAAGCTTTACGAGTTATTGGATTTGACCATATTTTACGAAGCTCATCCTCACTTTTGAAAAATTCAGGAAGTTTTCCAAATAAATTTTGCAAAAATTCTTCTGCCGAAATGGGTCTTCCGTCTGCGCTCCAAAACGAAGTTGAAATCATATGTTGAATTTCACGTTCTTTTCCATCGCGTAATTTAATTTTGATTTTTTTCATTCGGTCTTGTTGTTCTGTTTCTTCAGTAGTATATACGGTGGATGTTTCTTTAACGCTTGATGTTCTAGGGCGTTTCTCAGAAACATCTTCAATGGGTTCACCATCCCATTCTGGGTCTGAAAAATGTTTGTAGGCATCGACAAAATCATAGATAGTAAAATATTCTTTTCCATCAAATAATCGTGTCCCACGGCCGATAATTTGCTTAAATTCAATCATTGAATTGATAGGTCGCATTAATATGATGTTTCGAATATTTCGCGCATCAACGCCAGTAGAAAGTTTCTGTGATGTTGTGAGGATTGTCGGAATAGTTTTTTCATTATCACGAAAATCACTTAAGTATTGGTCACCTAGTGCGCCGTCATTCGCTGTCACACGAACACAATAATTCGGCTCTTTACTTTTTTTGAATTGATTTATTAAATCACGAACAGCGCCTGCATGATCTTGGGTAGCACAAAAAACAATCGCTTTTTCATTTTGATTAATTTCATTGAGAAATATACGAACCCGTTTGGCTTCACGTTCTTTAATTTCAATGATTTTATTAAAATCTGATTCTTCGTAGATTTTTCCTTCTTCTATTTCGCCCTCAATAATCTGGTCATCCGAAGTGTAAATATAATCATCAAGTGTAGTCTGTATTCGCTTCACTTTAAAGGGGGTAAGAAAACCATCATTAATGCCCTCTTTGAGTGAGTAAATATAAACAGGTTCACCAAAATATCTATAAGTATCAGCATTTTCTTTACGTTTGGGTGTAGCAGTTAAACCAAGCTGTACTGCAGGAGAAAAGTATTCCAAAATATTACGCCAATTCCCTTCATCGTTTGCACCGCCACGATGACACTCATCAATGATAATGAAGTCAAAATAATCAGGTGGGTATTCGCCAAAATAAGGTTGATTGTTTTTTCCGCTCATGAAGGTTTGAAAGATGGTAAAAAAGATGCTTCCATTAGTCGGAACACTGCCCTTTTTTCTGATTTCCTTAGGATTAATACGAACTAACGCATCCTCAGGGAATGCATGAAAATCATTAAATGCTTGGTTAGCTAAGATATTCCTATCGGCTAAAAATAATATTCGTGGTCGACGTAATCCATCGCGTTTTAGATTCCAACGTGATTGAAAGAGCTTCCAGGCGATTTGGAAGGCGATGAATGTCTTACCGGTGCCGGTGGCAAGTGTAAGCAAAATTCGCTGCCTGTCTTCAGCGATAGCATTCATTGTATTATTAACGGCAATTTCCTGGTAGTAACGAATATCTTTTGTGCCACCTATACTTTCAAATGGAATTTGATTAAATTTTTCGCGCCATTCATTTTGGGTGGAAAAGGTTTTATTCCAGAGTTCGTCAGGGGTAGGGAAAGCGTTAATCAATCCTTCAGTGCCTGTCTTCATACAGATTTGATAAATGGCTTTGCCATTACTAGAGAAGGTGGTTTCTATTTGCATTTTTTCAGCATAATGTTTTGCTTGTGCAACGCCTTCACCAACTTCTAATTCATCACTTTTTGCTTCGATGATGGCTAGTTTGAGCCCACGGTATACCAATACATAGTCAGCGATTAAAGGTTTCAAACGCTCGCCACCAGTTTGTAATTTACCTTTGGTGATATGATATTCACGAAGTATTTTAGAGTCTTCAATTTCACCCCAACCACTTGATTTAAGTTGAGGTTCGATTAACTCGGCTCTCGTATCAGCTTCGTTCATGCTTGCACCTGTGAGTCTATGTCTATGTTTTCGGTCGTAAATTTGCCAGAGAAGGCTTTTTGGAGGATGGATTCTTTCAGTATTTCTAATTCGTTTATTTTAGCCTGGTAGATAGTTTCAAGTTTATTGGTTTCTGCTGACAAAAAATCAAGTTGGGATGCGATGCGTTGTTGTTCTGCTAGTGACTTAGGGTAGGTGATTTCGAAATCATGCTTTAAAGTATTTCTTGCTAATTCGGTTTGACCGCCGCACCCGTCACCACGCTTTGAAATTTCATCCTCAATAAAGATAAGTGAATAGCCAAAAAAATCATTGTAAAACATATTTTTTATAGGTCTAACAATCGTTACGTGAGAATCAACGGTTGCATTAAATGGCAGCTCTTTTACTTGCGCAACTCTACCAAGTGTCCCAGTTCCGGTTGAATTAATTAAAACATCACCAATTTGAATAAATTTATCGTCACTAACTTTTTTACTACCAAAATCGTGTAGGCGTGATAGCTCAAAATTAATTTTATGATCTCTTATGCATTTTTGATTTAGAACACATACTCCATCAGTGGTAGTGTATTTTGGTGAAATACCTCTGTTAATCATTTCACAAATCTCACCTAGTTTTCTTGTTTGCCACCCATTGTCTTTATTCTTAAATACGCCACCCAAATAATTTTTAAAAAGTATTTGAGAATTTTTGATATTTTTTTCGGCATTTTCTTTTGCGCAGACTATTGCAGAAAAAGTTTTATCTAGGATAGCGACGATGTGTTGTTGTTCACTAATTGATTCAGGAAATTGTATTAAATAGTTTTCTATGAATTCTTTTTGTACGCGCTTATGCCCAACAGCGCCAGACATTCTTTTTTTGCCTTGTTCTCTAAAATTGGTTGTACACAATATATAAAATAAATATTCAGGAATAACTTGGCCATTTGAGCGAAAAACAATAAATTCACTTGAGCCAAAGCCAACCCCATTTTTAAGGTTGCGTGCAATACCCATCTTCCCATTTTCAAAGCACGGCGTAATTTTAGCTAATAGAACATCGTTATCAGCAAAATAAGTATATTTACCAATGACTTCTTTAAGCTGTTTTTCCTTTTTTGCTGTAAACATGGTTGATAGTATCCCAAGATCTTCCATCGGAACAAAAGAGATATGAGCGGTGTCGCCTAGTCTATTTGTTTCACTTTTAGGAGGCTTAATTTGGAAAATGTCTCCTAATTTTCTTGTTTTCCATATCATAGTCATGATTTACCAACCGTCTCTAATAAGTAATTTTGATCATGTAAAATTAATTTTTTATCGATAATATCATTTATCCAATTTAAACAGGGAATATCTTGATTTATTTCAATCGTCTTGGCGAATTCATACGCTGAAAGTGGCTTCCCTTTGTCTGGGTCATATTGATAATTATTAGCTGATTCAAAATTTTCAATATGAAAATACCTTCTAGATAATCCTGATTTTTGATTATTTGCTTCTTCAACTTTTTCCCAGATAGTTTGATTTAATGTCCAAGCGGAATTGTTTTTTCCATCTTCTCTTTTTTCTGTATCTGAATCGTGGATAATGTAATGCTCGATTTTAAAATGAGTTAATATTTCTTGAAAAAATGGAATATTTGTTTTTGATCCCGTGTTCAACACAAAAATTTCTTCGTTCGGGTAAAAATTGCTTAAAATTTCCCTGTACACAATAGTCTCTGTGTCGCCTTCTACAAGTAAAACTTTGTCGGCATAAAATGCTTCACAAATGTGAGGGTTAAATTTATTTATCATTTGAACCAATTGTTTTTTTTCTTCATTGCCTTGAAAAATATCGTCATTAACTTGAAAGACTTCGGTGTTTTCCTTTTTATCTTTTATAACTCTAATTAATGAAGAATGTGGCTTAGATATGTCAATCATCAAGGGGGAATGGGTTGCACACAATATCTGATATTGTGAATCTTTAGACAATTCATAAAGGCTTTTTCTAAGGTTAAATGCTACCTTTGGATGAAGGAAAATTTCTGGTTCTTCAAATAATATTAAATAGGTTGTTGCATCATTACCCAATGAGCCAAGAAATTTAAGAAAATTAAAGAGAGCTTGTCTAATGACGCCATGTCCATGTTGCGTGAAATTTTCGTCTCTCTCAATGCCATCTTTCTGAATGCCTATTGAGTGATTTTTTTCAAATGCTTTTAAAATGTTTACACCGTCATTATCTTTTGTTTTTATTTGTAGTGTAAGGTTAGAGAAAACTTTCTGAAATTCTATGTTTATTTTTTCATTAAACTCATTCACTTCAGATGAGCTTGTAATTTTTCTTTGAAGATCGATAATGGATTGTGTTATTTTTTCATATTCTTCTTTGTTACTTTTCTCTAATTCTTTTAAAAACTTATCATTTATTAAATCATTTATTTTTTTTTCAAATGACTCTGGTGTTTCAATGGCGTTTATAAAGATTGGCTTAGGTGAGTATTTTTGTAGCTTAGTATGAAATCCACCAAAACCATTTTCTTCCCATGAGTTACTGCTTGGAGAAAAAGTGTATTTTTTAAAGCTTGAATTAGCAGTATCCCAGACCTTTTTTATTTTTATAATATTTTTTGCATCTACCCACTTATTTATCCAGTCGGGTTCTTTGCTTTTACCGGTGCCTGATAAATCCGAATCATTTTCATCCTCAACTTCTTTTGTAAACCATGCTTCGATCTCTATTGGGGTGCTAGTATCATAATTATGGAAGTCTTTTTCTGTCGCGCATTGTTTTGAGTTTACAAAAAAATCATAAGCATGTAGAAATGAAGATTTTCCAACATTATTTTGGCCAATTAAAAATATAATATTCGATTTATCAAAGCATATAACATTGTTATCTCCTTTGATGCTTCTAAAATTTTTCACTATTAGTTTATGTAATTTCATTCTTTTTTTTCTCTCTTAGCTCTCGTTGTCGGGCAGTTCTAGTGTTTTAATCTGTGGCAAAGTAACCAACCCACTTAAATCTCCATACATTCCTACTGTATTAGTAATGACTTTCTTAATCTGTTTTTCTCTCTCAGCCCAAATTTTCTCATAAGCTAATCTTTCTTTTTTCAAGCTGGCATCCATGCTAGTAAATGCTTCAACGATGGCTTCTACCCGTTGCTTAAATTCAACACCTGTAAGATAGCTATAAAGCACTTCCATTTTTTCATTTTTACCAACCGACATAGCTTTTTCGCGAGTGATTGATTCTAAATTCATCCGAATAGCTATTGCTAAAGGAATAATCAATTTAATATCGCAAATCCAAACACCATCACGAAATACAAACCCTTTTACGTCTTCTGGAAGTACGACTGATACAATGACGGCAACATCTGCTTTAATTGCACGTTGATCGTCTTTGAGTTTCTGTATCCAGTTTTCATTCCATGATTTAGTTTTCTTCGTTTCCCACGCAATCTGTCCACATGTTCGTCCGGTGCGATCAACAACTTTCTGTACGATGTCTGCACCATTAACTCCAACTGGTACGGGTGCAATTTCATCGTGAGGAAATTCTATTTTTAATAATTCTTCTAGCTCTAGTTCTAAAACTTCACCTTGTGTTTTTTGTGACCCTTGTTCGAGTTTTCGAGCAAGATCATCTTTTGCTTTTATAGCATCTGTTAATTGTTTTTTTAACTGTGCAACAACATATTGTTGTTCTTCTGCCGCCTTCTTAGTCGCCTCTTCGATGATTGCATTTTTGGCTTCTTCTAATTGACGTAGTTTTTCTAATTCGAAAGCTTGTTTGTCTTCCTCAAGCTTGCTCTTTTCTTTGCGTAACTCAATTTCATTTTTTGTCGCTAGTTGCAATTTTTCATCTTTACTTTTTAATTGTTCTTCAAGAAGAGCGGTTACAGCACTTTGTTCTTTTTCTGCTTCTGTTCTTGCCTCTTTGTATATTTTTAACTTTTCTGCTTTCAATTGATCGGCTACTTTATCAGCAATCACAGAATCAATGTTTTTTTTGTTTTCCGCTATTTCAGCAGCCTGTTTCTTTAATTCCTCTGATTTGGTAGTCAACTCTTTTTCTTTAGCTTGCTGTGCCGCCTGAAAGCTTTTTTTTATTTTTTCTTCAATTTGCTTTGTTAAAACATCATCAATAGAAATTGACTCGCCGCAACTAGGACATTGAATTTTTTGTTCAGTGGTGGCCATATGGTTATTTGCCTTCTAATTTTTTAGCATTTGTTTGTGTTGATAAAAAATTATCTTTTGTAACAACTTTTTTACCTGTTTTATCTTCTAGCTCTATCCTTGCTTTTTTCGCGATGCCACCGCCTTTTTTGCCTGCAAGCTTATTTTCTTCCATGCCGGTGGCATTCATCGCATCCGCAATTTGTCTCGTTGACAATTCAGCCAGAGCTGTAAAAATGAGTTCTGCCTCGCTCATGTGATCTCGTAGGTTTTCCGATTTCAATCCTTTGGATTTTTTGTGATCTTTGACGCTAATGCCAGCCCATTCTTGATGAATAACATTAGTAAGTATTGCGAACTCACTAGGCTGTTCAATACCATGTTCTTTCCAATAGTCGGTCAATTTATTACGGGTTTCTTGCCCCATCATTCGCTGCTGAATCCATTTTTCGCTGTAGCCATGCTTTTGCCATGTTTCTCTTGCGCGATCTAAGGATTTGGCAGGGTCGGCCATTTCTTGCATACGTTCGTATCCAACTTTGGCTAACCAAAGCTTAATGGGCTCGGCTTTTGGACTGGGTATTGATTGAACAAGGCGAAGTAGAGTTTCAGCGTTGGCGACGTCTGTTAGCCTTTCTTTGCCATCTTTAGCTGTCATTTTCAACCGGTTACAATTTGTAACCGTTTCACTTCCTTCTTTTTTTAACCTATTTTTCAAGACCTTCCAATAATTTCGAGCAGCTTGAAAATTAGTTTGTTGGATTAAAATGCTAATAATGTCGATGACAGAAAAATACCAAGTTTCGGTTTTCTCGTCATATACTCGTCTAATTTGATGCTCTTCAAAAATAGCCAAATCATTTTTCATAAAAGTCCTTCTATTGCTTTCAAAAGTTCAGCGCTTTCTTTGTCTAATGTTTTCATTTCCTCAATGATTTCTTTTGGGCTTCGTAAAACGGTTTCATCTTTCTTGTGTGGATTTTTTACTGAAAGGTCATAGGTGCTTGTGTTGACATCTGCAATATTGATTGACCATGAGTTGTCAGAATCAACCTTAGTTTTTTGCAATTCGATAAACTCTTTCAAATCACGTTCATTCAATGGGTTTGTTTTACCCAGATTTCTTTCTAGATTTAATTGATAAAACCAAACATTCTTTGTTGGCGTACCTTTTTCAAAAAATAATACCACTGTTTTAACGCCTGCACCGGTAAACGTGCCGCCTGGTAAGTCAAGAACGGTATGAAGATTGCAAGATTCTAATAACAACTTACGGAGATTGACAGAAGCATTATCAGTATTTGATAAGAAAGTATTTTTAATAACAGCACCCGCTTTCCCACCTGCTCTTAGCATTTTGATAAAATGCTGTAGAAATAAAAATGCTGTTTCGCCAGTTTTAATCGGGAAATTTTGTTGTACTTCTGCACGTTCTTTGCCACCGAAAGGGGGATTGGCCAGAATAATGTCGTATCGATCTTTTTCTTGAATATCAGCTAAATTTTCTGCGAGAGTATTGGTATGCACGATATTTGGCGCCTCAATGCCATGCAGAATCATATTCATAATGCCAATGATATATGCAAGAGACTTCTTTTCTTTACCATAGAAAGTCTTCTTTTGAAGCGTTGTTAAGTCTTTTGTACTTAAATTTTGATTGGATTTTAAATATTCAAATGCCTCTACTAAGAAGCCTGCTGAACCTACTGCACCATCATAAATCTTATTGCCAATAGTAGGATCGACGATTTGCACGATAGTTTTAATCAATGGTCGAGGAGTATAGTATTCGCCACCATTTCTACCAGCATTCCCCATGTTTTTAATCTTATCTTCATAGAGGTGCGACATCTCGTGTTTTTCAGCATGAGAGCGAAAACGTAGTTCATCAATACGATCTAATATTTCACGTAAATTATAACCACTTTGAATTTTGTTTTTTAATTCACTGAAAATCTCACCAATTTTATAGATGATCGTATCAGGACTTTCAGCATCAGCTTTAAATTTTTTTAAGTAAGGAAATAATTTTTGATCAACAAAGTCTTTTAAGTCATCGCCTGTTAGTGCTTTATGATGATCAATCTTACCTTCTTTATTTTTAGGTGCAGCCCATGTTCCCCATCGATACTTTTGGTCAATAATATTAGTATATGTTTTACCTGCTAATTCAGAGGCAGCTTTTTTGTCTTTTTCAAAATCATCTAAGTATTTTAAAAAAAGAATCCATGAAGTTTGTTCGACATAATCAAGCTCACTACTACACCCAGCGTCTTTGTGAAGGATGTCATCAATATTCTTAAAAGTTTGTTCAAACAAGGCTCTTCTCCTGTAATAGTCGCTACTCACTAGCGGGTTGCTTAGCTAGTGCTTTAGCCCAACTTAAAATTTCTGATCGATTAAAACGCCATGACCCTCCTACTTTGAAGCCAGGAATCTTGCTCTCCGAAACGAGGCGGTAAGCCGTTTTTTCTGTAATCTTCAAATAAGCAGCAACTTCGCCTATGGTCATAATTTCGTCACTCACTATAGCACCTTTTTGTTTTGTTAATTTGTTTTGTTAATTTTTTTAGTTACGAGAAAATAAAGGAAAATTTTCTATTTAGCAATCTTTATTGTTAATTTTTTCAACTAGCCAGCAAAACAAAGAGAAATTTAGTTCTAAGATTCATTCTGGTATCTAACCTAACCAACAGAATTGATTTATAATTAATCATATTGTATGTTTATGATTATTATTTGCATTGTCAAAGGTATTTGATACACTCTGCCTCGTATTATTATAATTAACGAGGTTTTGAATGAAAAATATACTTTCTGTTGTTTTATTTAGCGCATTATTTGCACTAACTGCATCTGCATTTGCTTATGATAATGGTGATGGTACACATACTGTTAGAAGCTATACCAAATCAGATGGCACTTATGTTGAAGAACATAAATCAGGAAATCCAGGATCAGGTGTTCATTGCAAAGATAATTTTTGCAGTTAATTAATATTTACTATGATGGGGAAAGGAGACCCCCAGCAGTATTTTGTAAATCATAAGCAAAAATCGTTTGTAAGGAACAAATACTATCATATATCAATAATGATAAATTAATTGAAGCAACCCATTCATTTTTTAAAACTATAATCAAACTTTTTGCAGAACAATCCATATGATATGTTACGCAGGCCGCCATTCTTCATCACCAAACAAGGAGCCGAATGCTTCTGGTTGTCCGGTCTTTCTACTCCAGAAAATATTACCTATATCAAAGTGCCACCATTCATATTGATATGATACAAAGCCTGAAGTTTCCATTGCGGAACGTAGTAAATTTCTTCTTTCTCTAATACACTTTTCATCCTCAGTTAAATCTGAGCGTTGATCGAAATGCAAACTATGTGCGCGATCTGTACAATCATCAAATGGAGTTCCCATATCCAACTCATTACCTGTGATCGTATCATATAGAGTTAAATCAATAGCTCCCCCACTTAAGTGAGGTGGGCAATACACATCTCCGACATTTGATGGCGGCGACATATATTTACAAGTTTCATTATAATTCTCATCTTCATTAAGCTGGGGTAACTTTTTACGTATTTCCCCTTGCATCCAATGGAACAATTTTGCTTGGACAGCTCTTGGCCGATAAACATCCCAAACTAGAAACCCAATTTCCAAGGGCAAGTGTTCTAAGGCTCTCATTAAATTATCCACTAAAATTCTTCTACCATAGATATTAGGCAAGGAACTAAATCCTAGCTCAAAATACATGGGTCGAATTTTTATTCTCTCATTGAGTTGATTGGTAAGTTCAATCGGTTCCAATTCTGCAGGTAAGAAAACATTAATTATTTTTTTTGATTGCATAAGATTTCTTATTTTTTTAATTTGGAAGTTGAAATGGTGGAGGCGGCGGGAATTGAACCCGCGTCCGCAAGCACTCTACCTTTGGTTCTACATGTATAGCCTGATCATTTAATTTAGCCACCTAACTCACCGATCGGCAGGTTAATCAAGCAGCGATCCCCTTTTAATTTAACAGCGAGTCTAGGGCTGACTTTGCTGCGAGCTTATAAGCTATGACCCTTCATGTCTACTTTCGTAGACTCCGACCGTATAAGCACAATCGGCGAAAGGCGTTGTGCCGGTTATTAAGCGGCTACTGCTACTTGCTCAACGAATCGAGCGTTGTTTGCAGCTTCAACGAACTTACGAGTTGTTTTTGCAACTATATGTTTAGTAACATTTTTTACGAGGTGGCTACAATCCTCGACATGCCCCTTAGGCTTTGCAACCCACGTCGAAACCAGGTCGCCCCCATTGGTAATTATACACTATTTTAGGTTAAAAATTATCCATTTATGTTTAAAAATAGCATGTTATTTAATTTTTAACATGCGTTGTTTGTCCCGCTGCCAATCCCTTTCCTTTTCAGTGGCACGTTTGTCATGAAGCTTTTTGCCTTTTGCTAAGCCAATTTCAAGCTTCACTTTGTTGCCCTTCCAATAGAGCTTAAGCGGTATCAAAGTATACCCTTTACGTTCAACATTTCCAATGAGTTTACTTATCTCACGTTCGTGTAAAAGCAATTTTCGCGTACGCGTGGGATCAGGATTCACATGTGTCGATGCAGCCAATAAAGGCGTAATTTGCGAACCCAAAAGCCAGACCTCGCTATTTTTTACAATAACATAACTTTGATCAAGTTGAATACGTCCTGCACGCAAACTTTTAACTTCCCATCCTTCCAGGGCAATACCTGCCTCAAAACGCTCCTCGATAGAATATTCATGGTGCGCTTTTCGATTGACAGCAATGGTTGAGTCGAATTTAGCTTTCTGATTCATGGTGCGCAGCAGTATAGTCGTTTCTTTTGGAAAATAATAGCAAAATAACTTGGTTTTTTGCTATTTATAAACAGGCTGCTTATTACCTAAATCATCAATCGCAACATAAACAAAAGTACCTTCTGCGACTTTTTTTTGCTGTTCTTGATTTATCGATAGTGTCCAAACTTCGATTTTATAATGCATGGAGGTATGGCCTACTTTAAGTAACTCTGCGTAACAAGATACAAGATCGCCGATATTCACAGGCTTAATAAATCGCATGGCATCGATGGCAACTGTGACAACTCGTGAACCAGAATGCCTGCGCGCTTCTATGCCGCCGCCCATATCCATATTAGCAACTAACCAACCGCCGAAAATATCACCATTGGCATTGGTATCTTTTGGCATAGCCAAAACCTGCACTGTTAGTTCACCACGCGGTAAGTGTTCAATGTCCATATGTAAACTCCACTTAAGCTTTTAAAAAAGCAATGGGCTTACCTGGTAAGCCCACTCTATTCACCATTTCATCAATAGGATTTAACAACAACCTTTGTACCAACATTTGCAAAATTATATCGTATCCACTCTGCATCAGCTACATGCATACGTACACATCCATGACTTACATTACCTTCAACCACATTACCAGGATAAGATCCATGCAAGCCTTGGCCTCCGTTAAAATACATGCAATAAGGCATAGGTGCACCACCTCTTGGCAATGGATAGATATGTGATTTACAATCTGCACTGCCTAACGATTGAATATGAAAAGTTCCAGAACGAGTACGACATGGTCGTCCTATATCTGCGCACCAGCTAGAACCTGCCGTTGCTAAACCTGCTTTAACTAACTGACCATCTTGATAAGCACCCCACGCATGCACATTAGGATCAACCACAATGGTTTTTGCTGTTGATGCAATGTTTTGCGGCAAACGCTCATTATAATCCTTAGGATTATAAGTATCGTAGCTCGACATTGCGTTACGTGACATATCACCATTTGGCATCGTACCTGAACATGAGCTGAGTGAGATAGATAAAAAAGCATAACTCATCAAAGCAACACTAGTTTTAAGCGTACTCATAGCACTCCTCCTCTTTTTTATTTGTTATAAGTTTATTCTAAGCCCAAAAATCTAATAAAAGTGCAAAATATTCTTGACATAGCCTAGCTTTTGTTCATAAAATTTGCCGATGATTCAAATCTATCAGCCCCGCCTCACACATGTAACAAAATTTAAACAGACTTAGACACTATTTGTACATCCATACAAGCTTCACTCCGAAAAGAAACCCGTCATTAAACTTACAAGACATTATGTATATTTGTTAAACTAATACAAAATCATTCATGATTGCGTATATTTTACTAAGGAAAATAACACATGAGTAATTCTAGACCATCCATAATACTAGTTTTAAAAGAAACATTTAAAAATTCAGAAAAAGCAGAAGAAATACGTCATGCAACGATGCAAATGCTCACAAAAAGACCTGGGAGTGCTTCGCGTATTTTTGATAAATTTCCATGCCTGCTCCCTAAAGAAACCATTCAGCACATCTCAGAAAAATGTCTAAGCATACTTTCCAACATAAGCATTACGCATGATACAAATGGAATACATGTTCACAACGAAAAAGACCAAAAAAACATTGAATTATTTATAAAAGAAATTATCTCGCTTGGTATGAAAGAATTACTCAACAAACATGGTCATATAAAAATGGAATTGATTACATTGCTTGAATTGGAAAGTATTAAAGATCAACTCAGTCAACCAGAGTTAATTATCTCTATACTTTGCGGCTATGTGGGTGCTATTAATCAAGAAATTGCAGCGCATGTTCCTAAAGAAATTTTAGCACTCAATCCAGTCTATGCAGGATTTACTGGGTATCTTAATAAAAAAGTTCAAAATGAAGACCGCTTTGAAACAAATGTCCGCCAATGGGTCATAGACAAACTCACTAAACCTGCTATACAAAATACAAATAATAAAACTAACATGGTAGTATCTGCAATCAACGAAACATCAGCCATGATGTTTTTCAAACAAAAATCAATGAAAAATCTAAACACGTCTCATATTGATATAGCTTCTGGACTGTTCACGCATAACTTCATTGACATGTGAATAATACAAGGCAAATCCATGAAATAGCGCGAGAGTGAGATGCAATGCTACAACATCTGTCAGGGCAACGACAGTTGCTGTTCTAAGACCTGATAATGAATAGAATCCTGTTTCATTTAACCCTATAGCATCATGATGATCAGCAGTTAGCTTTGCAACAATCTTCTCTTCAGGTATTTTATCTTTGTATGTGATTTTTTTCACTTCAGCCTCACCTGAAACGAGAAGATAAAAGCTATCCACTGGATCGCCTTCATTCACTATCGTTTCACCTGCTTTGAATTCTTTAGGAACTAACAGAGTGGCTAACATTTCAATTTCTTGATCTTTGAGAGCTGCAAAACACGGTTGCGTTTTTATGACGGATTGTCTTTTTTCCAAAGGTATTCTATCAATCATAGCAGTATCATCCTGAATGTTATCGATAAATATCAATGTACTCAGCCTATACCTGTATTATACCTAAAAAATTGCAGGCTTTCTTAATATGGGTATATTTATTTTAATCTATTGTTTTATAAAGAAATATGCTATAACGACCAAGTTCGGATTTATTTATTCAAGGAGAAGTTTAATGCAAATATTTAAAAAACTTATGATAATTAGCTTGCTTTCATCATTTCATTGCGCCATCTACGCGGAACCTGCCTCAACACAGCATAGGGTTGTTGCTCCCAAATGTTTACTTAAAAAAATCAATGCAACTTATACAACATTAGCATCATCAAAAAACTTACATTTCATTGAAACAAATGATGCTGGAATTGATGCTTTAATTGAAGCAAAACAGAATCAAACTACGCCTTGCGGTGGATTTATGGATGTCACACATGCATGGGAAAATGATGGCAAAAAAATGAATGCCAATCACAATGCAAAATCATTTTTAGCAGCTTATGAAACTTTTCCCAAAACATCATTAACAACTTCTTATAGCATAAAATATCCCACAGAAGTTGCGACCTTATTAAAACAAAGCAATCCACCATACATGTGGACAAGACTACAAGGCTTGAGTAGTTATAAAGACCGCTATTCACGCTCTGATAATGGTGTCAAAGCAGCGCAGGAAATTAAAGCTGAAGTAGAAGCTATGGCGAAAAACCATGGTCGTGATGATGTAAGCACTTATTTTGTTACGACAGGCAGTTACAAGCAGCCATCGGTTGTTGTAAAAATTGGGACTTCCAATCAACCTGGGGTTGTCATTGGTGCACATATAGACACTTTATCAAGTACATTTGAAAACAAACCGGGAGCCGATGATGACGGTTCTGGCACTGTAACTGTGCTTGAAGTTGCACGCACTTTGCTTTCCAGTGGTATGCATTTCAATAAACCCATTTATCTTATTTGGTATGCTGCTGAAGAAGTGGGATTAGTCGGTTCACAATATGTCGTGGATGACTTTAAGCAAAAAAATATCCCCGTTTCGGCTGTGATGCAATTTGATATGACAGCATATGCTCATAAAAATGATTTAACTATGTGGCTTTATGATGACTACACCAATAAAGAATTAACTGCTTATGTTGAGACACTCATTAATACTTACGTTAAAACACCTGTAAAACATGATAAATGCGGTTATGCTTGCAGCGATCATGCTTCATGGACTCAAAAAGGTTACAACGCTTCTATGCCATTTGAAGCATCTTTCAGAACTGATAATCCTGATATTCACACTTCTAGAGATACCATGGAAAAACTTTCGCTCGCTCATATGACAAATTTTGCAAAATTGGGGCTTGCTTTTGCGGTTGAGTTGGCAGAGCCTTCAAACTAACGCTCAGAACCAAAAACAATTCCAAACACAATAGGCATAGGCTCTTTCACATAAGGGCCTACATTTTTCACCGGCGAAATATGACTCGCAGCAAAGATAGCCGCCTCATCAAGCACATCCGCACGACTGGATTTTAATAATCGAACATCAGTCACCTGCCCATCAGGGTGCAATACAAAACCTATGACACTCACACCTCCTATAGTCAGGTCAATAGCCGATTTAGGATATAAAAGTTTTGCGGTGAGTGCCTTGCCTAATATAATAATCAACGGCTGTGGTGTCTTGCTGTTATCGCCAATAAGATGCACGGGTTCTGTGCTTTTTTTAGGTGAAATATCCATCACTTGATTGAAACGAACTTCACGTTGATCAAAGACAGGCTTTTCAATGCCGTATTTTGATGTAGGAATTTTTTTATTTGGAACCTCTTTTGCAGGTTGATTTTTAGGTATGTTTTGCTCAACTGCTTTCTGCGCAGATTCGTGATAAGCATAAGAAGGTATGTAGATATCTGCATTATCTTGATGTTTTACTTGATGCACCCATACATAGGAAAAAAACAAAAAAATAAGAAGATGTAATAGAACCGCAAACCAAAAACTCCATTTTTGTAAGGATCTAATTTGCTCCATACGTGAGTACCATACTATAACTTAAGATATAAGACATTTTTTACCTTGTTCAACTTCGACTAATTTTTCTTCTGCCTTTTCTACGTGATGCTCAGCGCTTCGTAATGTTTTTGCAACATTGTTAATCGCTGGCTGCTGACCATCAACAAGTTCTGCAAGATCTTGAAACATTTCTTTTATACGATGAGCATCTTCTTCAATATGCTGTATTTCTGTATTTCTATACTCGCACATTTCTTCCATACCTTCATAAGTATCTTCTATTTCAACCACAGGCAATTGCAAAGAATCTTGTATCAACTGTGTATTAGTATGCATTCTTGTTTTACTCATAACTCACCCCATCATTAAACAACGATGCGTAATTCCATGATACCATGGGTATGTTGAAGTTTAATTTTATCGGGTTCTATACTAATGACTTTCATTCCATCAATGTTATCACCTATATTAAAAAATCTATTATTGACCATTGCTATTTTTTCTTCGTCCGATACAAAAACACCGTTTAAAATATGATTTAATTTATAAGCTGCTTCATCAAAAGGCACAGCTATGATTTTAGGATTCGTTGCTGGCTTTATAACTGGTTTTACTATGTCATCAGGAACTTCTAAAATAGCTTTAGATTTGCTATTAAATTGTGGATAATGGGCAACTATGATAATTGCCAGTAAAAAGGCAATGATAAGCGAAATACTTACATCAATCCAATCATCTCGAGTCATCTCATTTTGCGACGATGGTGTATGTTGTAATGCGTCTTCTATTTGGGTTTTTTGTAATGCTTCATATATGATGCTCACAATACACACCTCCCTTCGTCAATTTTGTATAATCATGATACTAAAATAGCAAGGTTTTAACAAATGGAACAAAATATAAAACAAAAACTCACTCAAGTTTTACATACTACCTTTGGTTTTAGTGACTTTCGCCAAGGACAACTTGAAGCATTAAATGAACTTATGAACCAAGGAAGGTTATTATGCATACAACCTACCGGACATGGAAAATCGCTTCTTTACCAACTTCCCGCGGTTTTATTAGAAGGCATCACTCTGGTCATTTCACCTTTACTCGCACTCATGCGTGACCAATTAAAACAATTAAAAGAACGATTTGGTATATCAGCCGCAAGCTTTAACACGGACCAAACCATGGAAGAAAATAATGCAGCAAGAAATGCCATACTTGCCGGAAAAATTCGTATTCTATTCATTGCACCAGAACAACTGGAACACATAGAACGTTTTAACTTTTTACTTGGATTGCCTATCACATTACTCGTTGTCGATGAAGCTCATTGCATCTCCACCTGGGGACACGATTTCAGACCAAGCTATAGACAAATACTGCATCTCATTCATGCGTTAATAAAAAAGAATGCTTCAATAAAATTACTTGCCCTCACTGCAACTGCTAATAAAAAAACCGAATCCGATATAAAGCAACAATTAATTGTCGATGACAAACCTATAGTGGTTTATAGAGAAAGCATGGATAGACCAAACATTCGTTTATCTGTTATCAACATTCATGGGATTATGGCAAAACTTGCCATGCTTACTCAATTATTATCAAGCTTACAAGGCTGTGGTCTTATTTATTGTGCCACACGAGAAAATACGGAACTGGTTGCAGACTTTCTCATAAGCCAAGGACTGAAAGCAGCAGCCTACCATGCAGGCTTAGAGACACAACTCAAACAATTCATACAACATAGTTTCATCCATGATGCATACACTGTTATTTCTGCCACTAATGCACTTGGCATGGGTATTGATAAACCCAATTTACGTTTTATTATCCATTTTGACTATCCGGGTTCTATCACAGCCTATTATCAAGAAGTGGGGCGCGCAGGGCGTGATGGACTTCCCGCCGAGGGTATATTACTTTATGATCCTGCTGACAGCAAAGTTCAACGATATTTTATTGACGCAGCACAACCAAAAACCGAAGACTTTGAAGTCGTGCTTGATAGCTATGTTGACCACTTAAATCCACCTGACTTAAACACACTAAAGCGTAAAACCGGCCTTCATCCAACCAAATTACTTGTTATGATTGCCGAACTTGTGGAACAAGGTTTTTTAAAAAAAGAAAGCCATCATAGAAAGCAAGTTTACGTAAAAACTCAAAAACGCGGCTCACCCGATCTAAATCGATATGTTATCCAACGCAAAATAAAAAACACAGAACTCAAAGCCATACAACTTTATGCGGAACAAACTAAAACATGTTTGATGGCTATGTTACGCCATAATCTAGGTGACAATGCTATAACAGTTTGTGGACGATGTAGCAACTGCACCCCCACAAACTTCAAAGAAATAAAAAATAAAGATCTTAGTTTCGCAGCCTTATCTTGGTTGGAACGACGCACTATTTCTATCTTATTAGATAAAAAAACTACTGGGGCTGCAGTTGGCATGGCAGTCCTGGATGGCAAATTGCGTTCAGAGGATTTTATACATTTTATGCGTGAGCGTGCCCATATTCCAACAAATCATTTAGGTTTATCAGATACCTTATTTGAATTAATAAAAGCATGTTTATATGATTTAACAAGGCATCATCGCTTAAGTTGTATTGTGCCTCTTCCATCAAGAACATGGTATTCACGCGATGACATTATCAAAAGATTGGCAAGTTATTTGAAAGTTCCTATAGTTGATTTACTCTACTGGAAAAGCCTACCGGAAGCACGTCAAGGTGAGTTGTTAAATAACGATCAACGACAACATAATGTCATCCATCGAATGACTGCCAAAACACAACTCACGATTCCCAAAGGCACTATTTTATTGTTCGATGATTATGTGGGTTCAGGTGCAACGTTAAATGAAGCTGCTCGTGCGCTTAGAGAGCAAGGTAAAATTAAAAATATCTTATTTCCCTTTACCATAGCTGCTGTAAAATGGCGCCTGGGAAAAAGAGGAATGATCTGATTTATATTCCACTTCTCTAAAAAAGGTAAACGCTTTTTTACCAGGATTAACTGCATATTGCATAGTGCGACAACCATCAAATAATACAGCAGTCGATGATACTTTTTGGGGTTCTCTTGTCTTCGGATCAGAATACGTTTCACCGGTTTTAGTGATATTATGATCATGCCGGGCCCAAATACGCAGCAATGACCGCAAACCTGTTTTATGCACCCTATCTTGATTTTTATTTTTTTCCAGGATTTGCAAAATACATTTATCACGCCATAAAGCATGATCTAAAGAAGGGGATTGTTCTAACTGTTGATCTAGTAATGCGCGTAGCTGATGAGCAGCTTGCAATGTATTTAACCATTGTATAATGGCCTCTGAACCGTTTAATGGATTTTTAACATCATTAATATAATGCTCAAAGATATTCACCTGATCCAGACGTGCATTCACCACAGCATTCATGGTGATATCCATAAAATTTTGCAATAATGTCTTTTCTTGTTGAAAAGCTTCGATTTCCTTAATAATACCATTCGCTTTTTCATAAAAAATATCTAACGATTCATTTTGCACATGCGTTAAAAAATAATCGTTATAAATATCTTTTAATTCATTAAGCTTTTTTATTAATTCCGAATTTTTTCCTAATTTGGTAGATATATTCAAAAAAATAAGATCTATTTCATTTTTTTGAAGCAACTTATGCCGTAATTCTCTTTGAGCGAAACTAGTCCATTTGTCATGCGCCTTATCTTTATTGGATAAAACATTTTCATCAATCATTTTTCCAATTTCACTATGTTCAAGTAGTTCACACGGTTGATTAGCTGCAGCATAGGATTTAAGAAAATGAAGTACTTGATTATCGATCTGATATTCATCTAATATGGATAAATCATTTTTCTCTAAAGCTTCACGAAAATGTGCTTTCACATCACTAGGCATTTGCTGCATGATAGAAGCCATCGTATAAATACTATTATTCCATGCTTGAATTTTCTGAATGACCTCATCTCTTTCATGTAATGCTTTGTGTATTTTGCCATGAAATCGAAATAAATATAAAAATTCGTTCTTTGCTTTTTTATCTTGAATACGATGATAGTGATTTACAAATTCAAACAATGCATTTTTTTGATTAGGACTCAATGCATAATATTGATAATATTTATTGACTAATGCCTTCGTATGCTTAGCACCCATATTATCCGTAAGACAAGCAAAGACAGCTTGGATAAATGAAGCATTGATTGAAGCACGATGTTTCATCAGATTTTTATCATTTAACAAATCGGGAAATGGATTTAACAATACGCCCCAATCAACATCAGGAAATGTTTCCCTAATCATAGCTGAAGTCACTTTTTTTGCTTCATCGTTCATGTCTGGATATAAATCGGACATTAGATTTATTAAACGAGCCATCATCACTTCTTTTTCTTTATCTGGATTGACTGGTCGTCGATGCAATAAACTTAATAAATAATCGCGCATTTGCATATTCAATTTAACTTTTAAACCAGGCTCATTACCAGGTACTGCAGAAATCGCAAGTGGATTTACGATCATTTCGTTTTTTTTATTTTTTTTAGCCGCTTTTTTATAAATCCACTTACCTGATGCAATAAGTCCTGAAGGAATAGAGCTAGTAACTTTCCAAAGACCTTTAAAAAAGCCTACAACACCACCGAGCATCCCCCAAGCATATTTGTAACGTTCATGTTTTGCATAGGCTTGCCTGGCGCCCATCACAGGTTCTGAAATAAGTTTTGAAACACCGAACAATACATCGTGTTTTTTCATGGTTTGTAACATAGCACCTGCTGTTTTGACTATGTTATCCATGCGTTTTTCATGCGCCTGCATGGCTGTGAGTTGATTGCCCTCAGGATCTCTATACCCTGAAGGCATGTTTTTCTTATGCATATTTTCTTTATGCTGCCAAATATGTTTAATTTTTCCATCTCGTAAAGCAGAAAAAAGACTGCTTGGCGTACTTTTTCGAGATAGATTTGCTTGAGATATCTTTTTTTGATTTTCAAAATATTGACGGACCCCTTGTGATGCTAGTAGCGGTTTTACATAAGCATCGGCCTGATCGGCAATTTTTGCTGCCATGGATTGAGAAGGCTCTGGATAAAAATAACGAATAAGTTTCTGTAAATAATCGATGGTAATCTCATAGTTCTGTAATGCTTGAGGCGATGCTGAAACAGGTTTGTTAACAATGAGCTCGCGTATGAATCGTTCCAAGTTTGCTTTGCTAGGATTTGATTTATCAAAAGAAGTGATAAAATGAATAAAATTTGCTTTAACATGATTATCCTGAGCGTTACTCACCAATTCATAAAGACTACGTATAATATTTTTAAATAAGGCATAAAAAACTTTTTCACATTCACCGTAATGACGCTCAGGTTTAGCTAATGCCCTACTTAATTTATGATGCAAATGTTTGATATGCTCGCTCAAAGTTATGTTAGGTAAAGCAGGAACAGTCGTATCAATTTCTGGTAAGAAATTTGATTTTATTTGCTCATAGGTCTCACGAAAAGTAGGACAATGCACCATAAGACGAGAGGAGTTTATCATACGAAGCACGAACGATGCGCATAGCTCGGTAGGTTGCTTGAAGTTTCGATCATAGTTTTTGGGTATGACACCGATAAAAGGCAAATAATCCCCATTGTCACTACGCAGTACTTGTCCATACATGGGATCAGGCAAAAACTGATCCGCACTGATAGGATCATACACGATATGACCTCGAGTGCATTGATACATGGATTGTCCATATTGAACCTGGAGCGGCACTAAAGGATTATCGGCATAGCTTTCTCTATAACTTTCGCTAGACGTAGATCTCCTGGGAAAAGCCTGGACATCCAGGGTCCCTGCTCTTCGATACATGGGTGTCTGTTTTTTATTGTCGTTTTTACCAAAATAAGTACCTTTTTTATGGGGCTGATAAAAACTATCAATATGCATCTTTCCATCAGTGTCTCGACGAACCACATGTTGTTTTTGATATTTTTTATATTCCTCATTTTCATGATAAGCTGGCTCAGGAAAAAGATCTGTGACCAAATTATCAATGATGGCGCTTCTTATCACTTCTGCATATTCAGAAGGTTGGAGCTGACTCATATAATCAAAATCACTAAAAATGGTGCCTAACTCAAATTTTAAGCCATTTTCCATGACATTCATCAGTGCTTCAGAAGGGCCTTGTCTATGTAAACTTATCTCTTTAAATCGTCTTCCCCACTCGGCTTCAGATTCGTTAAATTTAAAGGGATAAGCACCTGACTCATTGGAAAGATTGATGGTTCCATCCCAATTAGCACCAATCCCTAAAGCCTGGCCTGGATTAAATTGAAAACTTTGCAATAAATCAAATAAATATTGAGAAATCACATCAAGATCAAGTTCGCCAGGATGTAATGCCCCTGATTCAGGTAGACTTTTTATAAGCGTCTGTTTTATTTTTTCAGGACTTAAAAAACTGATCGGCTCTTCCAAAAATGGATTCACAAATTTTTCAGAAGAACGATCTCCTTCATGCTGCAAAATTTGTTTCATCCCTAAAGACATTAAGCTATCTTCTATCCAATGATCAAAATCTATCGATGAAGGAATATCGATGCGATGAGACAACTGACGATGAATAATAGCATGCAACTGTCTAATAGGAATAAATCGTGGAGCCAACTTCGTTTGAGCATCGAAATGGCCTCCTAATTTCATTCCAAATGCATTGAGTAATAGCGTATTTATTTCATGAGCTAATCGTCCCGCGCGATCAATATCATAATCACCATTTTCAATAAATGGATGGTTAGAAGAAGGAGAAGCCTCTCGGTTAGATTCGATCACTTTAGGAATAATTTTTTCTTTTTCAGCAATAATTTTTTCTTTTTTTAATCGTGGCGATCCAAAAAATTTCTTGATTTCCGCACCAAGCGAAAAACGCTGGGCTTGCAATGGCGTATTACCTTTACAATGATAAAGAAGATAAGGACATTCCTTAAAGCATTGTTCTGGTGATTGCGCTGACCAACCTGACATCATACTGAGTAATTGCCATAGTGAATCACTATCACAGGATGGTCCATGTGCTTTTATCGCTTGCAAAATGTTTTTAAAAGCTTTATCTATGTCTTTTTGATTAAGACTATCCATGTTCTGTTGATGATATTTTTCAATAATTGAATTAAATTTTTCTATGGCTTTATTAATAACACGGCTATGAATGGGAAATTCACTGATGATAAGCGGTAAACGATATTTAAACGGTGTACGAGAATCTGCACGGAACTCTACTAACATCTTGTCAGTGAGTTCCATCGCTTTGACCAGAGGATCTTCTAGCAAAGGAGGAGCATTTACCTTGAGTACAGCATGTATTTCATTAAGTAGATCTTGATTCTCACACATCAGTGATAGCAACGGATAGGCCCGCGCTATACTTTCTGTTAGATTATGAAAATCAACTTGAAACGAAATAGGTAAATACTTTTTTAATTTCTCAAAATTTTCTTCTCTTAATACACCTGACATATGGCATCACTTTGGTTGAAGAGCATTTACCTGTTTCTGCAAGGTATATTCATCGCGAAAATCCTTCGGCTTAAATCTCTTCTCGGCATGAAGCACGCCTGGATAAGAAAACCTTGCACTTCTGGTTTGTGTATTCAAATTATCACACGTTTTGTCTACGATATATCCCCAAAGCTTCTCTACTTTTGTGCTATAGTTTTCTCCTTGTAATGCTTTTTTTAATTTTCTCATCAAACTTTGATCTGCGCTGGCTTTTCTTATAAATGTTTCAAGCAACACTTGTGCATCGTTACAGCCTAAAAAAGTCTCGTTAGAAATGAGAGGATTTTCGAGCGTCTTTGAGTGATAACTTGCTAATGTTATGCTACCTCTATTTAGCATGGCAGCCAAAGATTCAGCATTGTAAGGAGTGATATCCGTTTTTTTGAGCTTGTCTGAATGCTCAGCTAGAACCATAATCATGAGTTCAAAAAGCTTTTTCAGTCCAAGTGTTTCTTTAGACTCTTCAGCATCCTCAAGAAAGCCGCACGCATCAATCAGTTTATCAATAATCTGTTCCTGAAGTGAATCGTGTGTAGTTTTTTGTGTGGTTTTCGTACTATCACTAGTATTGACATCATTCAATACCGATGCAACTGTTGCACTCAATCCAACCGTCGCACCAGTCAATTGACTTTCAACTAATTTAGTGAGACCCGTTGAACCGCCTTGAGGCTGTAATAGTTCTTGAACAAGCAAAGATAAAGCCATGTCCGGACGTGGATGCAAACTTATTATTTCTAATATCTTGGATACTAACAATGCAGATTCTGAACCCAAGACTAATCCTTTCAATAAAGATTTGGCAAATAACAATAGCGTTGCTGTTGTAGAATCTATCGTCATACCAAATGAAACACTCGATTCAGAATCTCCACTATCCATGCCGCTCGATTCAACATTTTTATCCTCTCTTGTCGATTCTGCGCTATGACTATAGTTAGCTCTAACGCTATCGATACTTCGAACGATATGCCGCATCTCATCAATTGAATGGAGTGAACTTAAAGGTAACATAGACAATGTACCTGCTGCCCTGGTCATGCCTAAACTACATTTCGATAAAGCGCTCGCCAAAGATTTCAGCATGCTTCGTTGACTGGTATGCATCTGCAGATTTTCTTTCTGTAAATCACTAGCTTCTCCATTTTGTAAATCTGCAGCCATACCCGCTAACGATTCTCCCAAATGCGATAAGGTAAGCCGCAAAGCTGAAATCATAAATGTGGCACTATTGGATTTACCCAGATTACTATCTTCGGCTGATTGATGTGATGCTTCTTTTGCTTCATCGCCAGAGGCTTTAGCTGATTTTTTAGTGGTATTTCGTATTTTTTCAGCGTCCAGCAAAGTGAATGATCGGCTTATTATACTTTCAAGCATTTCATCACATAATAAAGAGATATAACAAGTAGCCATCATCGTTGAAGCCAAGGATGCATTGGATCCTATATGTGTCTGCATCGAAGTATTATATACCTTATCCTTTTCTCCATGAGATCTGTCATTTGCATTTTGTTTTAATTGAGCAATGCAATTTCTCGTAAAAGCTTGAATGGTATTCGATGCGGTACTGATATCTCTTACTATAGAACTTTTGGATAATCCTTCGTTTTTTTGTTCTTGATCAACATTTTTAAAAGCTTTTTTTATAACAGCATACGATTGTAAAAAAGGCGCTATTAATGAACTATGTGTACTTAAGGCAGCAGTGATACTAGCCTGACTCGCTGATGCTAATTGATTTGCCATATCTTGATTGAGTCCAGGTATTTTATTTCCTGCTTGATCGAACACTTCTTTTATTTTTTGAGCTAATCGCTCACTCATGACTCTACCTGAAGTAAAAGAACTACCTAAAAAATATTCAGGATGGGGTTCGCCTTCACCTATCTCTACTTCTTTACTGAGTTCTTTTAATGCTTTTGTTAATGCACCCGATTGACAAATCGCAATCGTTAAAGAACGCGAAAGCGCCACTTCGGATACATCATGCGTGGTACTTAAACTCGTTTGTGTTGCCGATGACTCAGGAGCTTTGGATTCATCCGCTGTGATTCGAGTAGCATTACTAGGAATACTGAGATTAAAATGCGAAGTACCTGTTTTTATTTCATCTGGGCCCTTGCTGAGTATGTTGCTTTTTTCTGTGGCTAAGCCCAAAGCACGCCAAAAAGCTTCCATACTTATACCGCTTTCCAAACATACTAAAGCCAGGACTCCTAAAGCACCCGATAAAAATCCCGTGGTATTCATTTGGGTGGTATTAATCAGTGAGTGTCCTGATCGATTGATATTCTCCGCACCTGGCTGAAAGTCATCAAAACTCACTCGATTAGTTAAAACGACTTTTTCCATGATGCTTTGTAAATGATCATGTAAAGAAAGATGTTCTGACGCCGATGCGGTTTGTGAAGATGCTGCGCTATCCTGGTTAAATTTTTTAACATCCTCTTTATACTCCTCAGCTTTTTGTATTTCATGCTCCTTGGGTTTTAATCCAGCACTCGCATCAGGATGGGTGAAAGAACGCAATTCGCTAAGCGCGAAACACATACCTGCTGCAGCATTTAATGAAGCAACTAAGCTTCCACACGTTACCGTATGACTTCCGCCCAAGGTGAAAGGTGCAGATACACCCAGTTCTTGACATTTTTTTATTCTTTCTTTCATGTCGCATACTGCTGACATAAGCTCATCCAAATGCTTGCCTGTATGGGCTTTATCACTTTTTAAAACATCGGTAAGTGCTTGATGAGTGACCTTGTCGTTTGTGATAAAATCCACTGTTCCGCTTAGCTCACGCGATAAAATTCCCGCTAAAGCTGTCATTAAACTTGGCACTGCGGTAAGAGCTGAAATAGTGCGTACACTCAATGTCGCACTATTGTTCGCTGTACTGTGTTCTTCTGGAATAGCTTCAATGACTTTTTTAAATTCATTGGTTAACAAAGTGATATTTTGAGAATGCGTATTGCCGCCATCTGAACCTTTAATACTGCTAGCCTTGAGTATACCTTGTGTGGCACTTTCAGATAAGGCGTTTTTTTGTTGAGTTAAGGCTGCACTGCTTAGATGTACCGCTTCACCTGAAGCAATCACCGATTCTAAAGCAAGCACAAAAGGCGTGGAAATCAAACCTCGTACGATTGCTGAAGTCAATGGAGTCGATACACTATGTCTTTCCCACATCTTTGAAACATGATCTACATTCCAAATGGCATCTCTCAAAGCTTTTAATGCTTGCAATGAAGCTGCCAAATCTTTGGTGGTAGTGAACACTTGAGAACATGCACTCAATGCCTTATAAATATTTTTTTCTTCTTTGCTTGCGTGGGATTCATCCCCGACACATTTGTCTGTCGCTGAACATTCGCGCAACACCGAACCTATTGAATCCAATCCTAAAGAAATTAAAGCAGAAGGAGCAATCGTTGCCAGAGCTGATGTTGCTGCGGTACTTTTTGCAATATTTCCATGTGAATGACCCAATTCATTTGGAACATGATTAGATATTTGATCAAAAATATTACCGAACTCATTAGATAGGTTTTTGCAATTGGCTGAAAAGCCATTGGCTTGTTCGTCTAATTTTAATGTGCAAGCTTGAAATTGAGTAAATTTTCTTGGATCATCCGTGGATCGTGATACGGCCGATACGGCAAAGACAGAATCCACCGATAACTGTGACCCTTCTATGACCGTCACGCTAGGAGCAACGGAAATGCCTGATACCGTTGTTTCAACAGATTTTGCTGTCCCATTTAAAGAATCTTTCAGTTCACCAAATATCTTTAATGCTTCAATATTTTCGGGAGCTTCTCGTCTTTTTATCAAAGCATCAAGTACTTGTATTAATTGATCTCTACGAAATGTCTGTGTTGCGGATACTCCTATCGCATCAGTGATAACTTTAGATGCTTGAGTCGTACCGCCTACAATGCCGCTTGCGCTTGCAGAAAACAATCCCGTAGGAGCTGTGGTAGTATCAGTGAGTGGTTGAAAGTCGTTACGATTTCCGGACATGGTCATTTTCCTTAAATGTAATTGTAATAACCATATATCATATATGTGGCAATAAAAACAACACTTTTTTGGGTCTATTGAGAATCAGATTTATTTATTAACCTGGATGTTTACGTTTTATAGTAGAAATTTCTTTTTTTAACTCCTCTACATGAGCGTCGATGGTGCCAGGCTCTGAAATATTCATCGGCGGCAACTTGGGTGATTGGAAAAATCTTCCATCATAAGCCAATATGAGATTTGTAACATCTCTCGGAAAAAGATTCTCAGGAACAAAATAAGAAAAAAATTTTTCATAAAGATTATGTACACTACATAGTTTTTTTACCTGAATGGCTTCATTTTTTTGCATCATCATGAAACACTCTATAACACGAGGATCACCCTGATTTTCAGCAAGTAAAAATTTTCGCAAATTTTCAAAATGATTAACTTTGGCGTTAGCTTTTAACAAAAGATGAACCATACAAATGCTGTGTCTTTCTATCGAATGGTCCAAAGCTGATTTGCTCTGTTTATCAAGCACATTAATATCGACTTTTGCTGCCAGTAATACTTCCACTACTGGAATATGGCCGAACAAAACTGCAGAGATGAACACCGTGTCACCATTTATTTTATTCGCAGTATTCAAATCAGCTTTCGCCTTCACTAATGCTTCCACTATCGCAGTATAGCCTCTTGCAACAGCCCAGATAATTGGCGTTGCGCCGCATCCATCCATTTTATTCGGATCAGCTTTCGCTGCCAGTAATGCTTCCACTATCGCGGTATGGCCTTCTTCAGCAGCCCAGGTAAGCGGCGTTGAGCCATGCTCATTACTTGCATCGAGAGACACCTCATCTGCTTGATCAATTTTTAACTCTGGATTATCTTGCTTAAATTTTTCATAGACAGGTTTAGCAGCAACTATCGCTTCTATGGCTATTTTTGCTCGACGGTTTTTTTCATCGCGGGGTAAATTTTCATTTTTAAGAAGATCAAATAAAGTATTTACATAGAGGTTTCTAGGTTTCATTAGAACAATAACTCTTCCTTGTTAAAGACGATGAAGTTTACATGAGATATATAAATATGGCTATATAATCATACAGTTGACACTAGATACCTTATTTGCTCAATTTTTTAAATAGATGGTATAATAAAAATGGATAAATAATAATCAATAAATAAGAGGAGTGTTTTTTATGAAAAACAACTTATTGGTTGCATTTGGCATTATATCCATTTTTCTATTAACAAGCTGTACTTCAATGGGTGACTGCGGTTCGTGTTCAAGCTGTTGTCAAACTACCTCAGTCTGCAGAACTTGCTCCACGTATACCTACGTTACACCTACTTGCAGTACTTGTTGGTGGTAATACTTACATCTACTCTGTCATGCCAGCATGCTTTTAGCTGGCATCCAGAGTGGTTTACTGGATGCCAGCTAAAAGCATGCTGGCATGACAGGGTATTTTTTACATATAACTATTTATGCCTGCGTCGTATCCTGCGTATTTGCCACAAAGTAATAGCTGGCGCTGAGAAAGCATACACAAAAAAGACCGTAAAAAGCATTTGCGGCGGATCAATTGCAATAGCCGCAAGTATCACAACTGGAATTAACACCACTACGAAAGGCACTCTACCCCTCAAATCGATTTGTTTAAAACTATAATATCGAATGGTACTTACCATTAAAGTTGCGACTGAAAGCGTAATAATAGCTGTAGGAATATCAATTAATAAACCTTCCAGCTCATAAGTATTGCCTAGCCATACTAATCCGGCGATCACCGCCGCCGCGGCAGGACATGGCAATCCCTGAAAGTAACGCTTATCGGTATCATGCGACTGAGTATTAAATCTTGCCAATCGTAATGCTGTTCCTGCCGTGTACAAGAATGCAATGAGCCATCCCAGTTTGCCAAGACTAAATAACGACCAACTATATACAGTCAATGCAGGAGCCACGCCAAAAGCCACCATATCAGACAAACTATCGTATTGAGCACCAAATGCTGTTTGCGTATTCGTCATTCGCGCTACACGACCATCTAAACTATCTAAAATCATCGCTACAAAAATTGCGATCGCTGCTGAATCAAAATACCCCTTCATGGCCGCCATGACTGCATAAAATCCGGCAAACAAGGCTGCTGTCGTGAATAAATTAGGTAATAAATAAATACCCCTCGACTGAGTTTTGCCTGGCAAGTTATTATCTTTAATCATTTTTGTATACCCGCTTGATTTAATCGCTGTATTCTGCCTGAAACATAAGTTAAGAACTAGCTGCGCGCACAAATTTTTGTTCAAGCGCCTATTTTCACATGTTATCCACAGGCATCACACATCTTGTTCTATTGCATATGACACAAATATACAGTATGTTGTGTTATCAAGAGGAAAAATATCTATATATTGTGTTTAATACTAAAATCTCTATATAGTATAAGCACTTAACAAACTCACATACTACGACGCTCTGGAGGAGCCATGGAAACTGAAACCACCATAAGCCAACCCGCATTCATTCAACCTGCCTATTTTGAAATCACGGCAACAGCACCAGGACATATTAAAGTAATACGCCGCAATGGCACGCTCACACCTTTTGATGGAAATAAAATAGTCATTGCCATGACTAAAGCATTTCTTGCTGTTGAAGGTGATACGGCAGCAGGGTCTTCTCGCATTAAAGAAACTGTTGTTAAACATGTTAATAAAATCTGTGATGCATTTACACGTCGTTTACCCAGCGGTGGAACCATTCATATAGAAGACATTCAAGACCAAGTTGAACTCATACTCATGCGCGCAGGAGAACATAAAGTTGCGAGAGCTTATGTATTATACCGAGAAGAACGCCGCAAAATTCGTGAACAACAGGCTGAACTTGAAGCGAAAGCATCTCACCCACGCTTACACATTACTTTACGCAATGGCGTCGTTGCGCCTTTAGACGAAGAACGATTGACTAAAACAGTCAATAGCGCCTGCTACTCCTTATCTGATGTGTCTGCTAATCACATCATAGAAGATACCAAACGCAATCTTTTCGACAATATACCTGCCGATCAGGTCAGCAAGGCTTTAATTATGTCCGCACGTGTACTTATTGAAAAAGAACCTAATTACAGCTTTGTCGCAGCACGTTTATTGCTCGACGATTTGCGCAGTGAAGCTCTCGGTTTTTTACATATATGCGATAAAGCGACTTATGAAGAAATGACTTCTCTTTATCCCTCCTATCTCACAACTTATATTGAGCGCGGCATACAATTAGAACTGCTCGATCCTGTGCTTAAAACTTATAATCTTGCAAAATTAGGGGCGGCCCTTAAACCTGAACGCGATTTACAATTTAATTATTTAGGTTTACAGACACTTTACGATCGTTATTTTATTCACAGCCATGGCACTCGCTTTGAATTACCGCAGGCGTTTTTCATGCGTGTTGCGATGGGCCTTGCTCTTAATGAAAAAAAGAATGAACGCGATGACCGAGCTATAGAATTCTACAATCTGCTTTCTTCTTTTGATTTCATGAGTTCAACGCCTACGCTCTTTAATGCGGGCACACTGCGTCCTCAACTATCCAGCTGCTATCTTACTACTATACGTGATGATCTAGATGGTATTTTTGCAGCCATTAAAGATAATGCCTTATTGCAAAAATATGCAGGCGGTATAGGTAATGACTGGACTAATGTACGTGCACTAGGCGCTCATATCAAAGGCACTAATGGAAAATCGCAAGGCGTTGTGCCTTTTATGAGTGTCGCTAACTCTACCGCTGTCGCCGTTAACCAGGGCGGCAAACGCAAAGGTGCGGTATGCGGTTACCTGGAAACCTGGCATAAAGATATAGAAGAATTTTTAGAATTACGCAAAAACACTGGCGATGAAAGACGTCGTACGCATGATATGAATACGGCCAACTGGATTCCTGATCTATTCATGCAGCGTGTCATTAACGAACAAGAATGGACATTATTTTCTCCCGATGAAGTACCTGAATTACATCATGTCTATGGCAAAACATTTGAAGAAAAATATGTGGCCTATGAAGCAAAAGCTGCAGAAGGTAAAATTCGTAACTTTAAAAAATTACCTGCCGTTAACTTATGGCGCAAAATGTTAAGCATGGTATTTGAAACAGGTCATCCATGGATAACATTCAAAGATGTTTGTAATTTACGCTCACCACAACAACACGTGGGCGTCGTTCATAGTTCTAATTTATGCACAGAAATAACTCTAAATACATCGAATGATGAGATTGCAGTATGTAATTTAGGCAGCATTAATCTTACCGCCCATCTCACAGAAAATGGCCTGGATCAAGCCAAACTACGTAAGACTATCCATACTGCCATACGCATGTTAGATAATGTCATTGACATTAACTATTATTCAGTACCCGAAGCACGTAATTCCAATATACTGCACAGACCTATTGGCATGGGCATAATGGCCTTCCAGGATGCACTCTACAAGTTAGGCATTGCTTACACTTCCAATGAAGCCGTCGAATTTGCGGATCGTTCCATGGAAATTATCAGTTATTACGCAATCGAAGCTTCGACTTATCTTGCTGAAGAACGTGGAAAATATAGCAGCTATGAAGGATCACTTTGGAGCCAAGGGATACTACCTATTGATTCCATAGCCATCGTAGAAAAGAATCGTGGATCTCATTTAGAACAAGATCGTTCAGAAACCCTGGACTGGAAATCACTGCGTGCACGCATCAAAAAAGTTGGTATGCGTAATTCCAATGTGTTAGCGATAGCACCTACTGCAACCATAGCTAATATCTGCGGCGTTTCACAATCGATTGAACCGACTTATCAAAACTTGTTTGTAAAATCCAATTTATCAGGCGAGTTTACCGTCATTAATCCATATCTGGTCGATGATCTGAAAAAAGAAGGTTTATGGGATGATGTGATGGTCAATGATTTGAAATACTATAATGGCAGTGTTTTAAAGATCAGTCGTATTCCGAATACCATAAAACAACGTTATAGAACAGCATTTGAAATTGATCCTAATTGGTTAATCGAAGCTGCATCACGACGCCAAAAATGGATTGATCAAGCCCAATCGCTCAATCTCTATATGGCACAACCATCTGGCAAAAAATTAGATCAACTCTATAAATTTGCGTGGATACGCGGTCTTAAAACGACTTATTATTTACGCAGTTTAGGCGCAACCAATACAGAAAAATCAACGGTTCATGATGGTGCTTTAAACGCTGTACAAAACGATCCCGAACCAAAAGCATGTTTGATCACTGACCCTACATGTGAAGCATGCCAATAAAAGGAGATATTTATGTCAACTCAAACGCTAGAACATGCGATCATGGGTGGTGCCACCGGTTTAGAATTTGAAATGGGTGGTGAACGCATTCATGTCGATAACAAACGCATTATTAATTGCCGCGCTGATCTAAATCAATTAGTGCCATTCAAATACAAATGGGCATGGCAAAAATATTTAGACGCCTGCGCTAACCACTGGATGCCTAATGAAATTAATATGTCTGCGGACATCGCGCTCTGGAAAGATCCTCATGGCTTGACTGAAGATGAGCGCATTATCATTAAACGTAATCTAGGCTTTTTCTCAACTGCAGATTCATTGGTCGCCAATAATTTAGTGCTTGCTGTGTATCGCCATATCACTAACCCTGAGTGCAGACAATATTTACTACGCCAAGCATTCGAAGAAGCGCTGCATACGCATGCTTACCAACATGTGATTGAAAGCTTAAGCATGGATGAAGCTGAAGTATTTAATATGTATAGAGAAATTCCATCCGTTGCCAAAAAAGCTGCCTGGTCTATTCCTTATACCAGAAGCTTAGGTGATCGTAATTTCCATACGGGAACCCCTGAAAATGACAGACGTTTATTACGTGATTTAATTGCTTTTTATGTGATATTCGAAGGTATTTTCTTTTATGTGGGCTTTACTCAAATTTTATCGATGGGTAGACGCAACAAAATGACGGGTACTGCGGAACAATTCCAATATATTTTACGCGATGAATCCATGCATTTGAATTTTGGTATCGATGTGATTAATCAAATTAAAATAGAAAATCCGCACTTATGGACTGAAGATTTCAAACAAGAAGCCATCCATATGATACACGAAGGCGTGAATCTGGAATATGACTACGCCGTTGATACCATGCCGCGCGGTATTTTAGGTATGAATGCTGAAATGTTTAAAGAATATTTGCAATTTATTGCAAATCGCCGCTGTGCGCAAATCGGTTTACCTTTACAGTTCCCGGGTGCAAACAATCCATTTCCATGGATGAGTGAAATCATGGATCTTAAAAAGGAAAAGAATTTCTTTGAAACACGGGTGACGGAATATCAAACGGGCGGAACCTTGAGCTGGGATGAATGATGTTTGTAGGGTGGCCCCGCACTTGTTGCGGGGCTGCCCACCTTTGAATACTTATACTGCTGCTTTAGATCTGATTATCATAACTCTAACTATACCTATCACACTAATCAAAACCCACAACGATTCCATAATCACCGTCGGTGTATTCCAATGAAAATAGAGTGAAAATAACAACATCAAACCCGCAATGCAATTTAACCCCTGATACTTAAGTGTATCTGACGCAATCTTACCCGTACTGATCCCGAGATACGCTATTAAAGTGATCACAACACCTACCATGCCAACGTAATCTGCAAAACTTTCAAAATTATACATACTTTAATGCCTCTTTTATAATAATAACTTCTGCTTTAGGTTTGTGAGCATGCTCACTTATATACCGACGCCATTTTCTAGCGCCAGGTTGACCTTGATATAAACCTAAAATATGTCTCGTGATACTAGCTAATTTTATATTCTTTTTAAGTTGTTGCTCAACGTAAGGTATAAAATGAGAAATAATCTCTTGACGAGATAACGACTTATTTACGTCAGGATAATATTTATCATGAATTTCCGATAAAAAATAGGGATTTGAATAGGCTTCACGCCCTATCATGATGCCATCGACATAGGGTAACTGTTCATCAATGTGAGAAAGCGTTTTTATACCGCCATTTAAAATAATTGTTAAATCAGGAAAATCTTGTTTAATCTTTCTAACAACATCATATTGCAAAGGCGGCACTTCGCGATTTTGCTTCGGACTTAATCCATTTAGCCACGCCTTGCGTGCGTGAATGATAAAAACCTTACATCCTGCTTTCGCTACTGTATCAATAAAGTTAACTAATGCCTCATAAGAATCCTGATGGTCCACACCTATGCGGCATTTAACAGTAACGGGGATAGATACAGCACTAGACATGGCTGCTATACATTCTGCGACAAGCGATGGATCTAACATTAAACAAGCACCAAAACGCCCCGATTTCACTCTATCACTAGGACAACCTACATTAAGATTAATTTCATCATAACCAAAATCAGCACCCATTTTTGCGCAATGCGCTAATTTTTCAGGTTCACTGCCGCCTAATTGTAATGCGATAGGATGCTCGATAGGGTCAAAAGCAAGAAATCGTTGATAATCACCATGTATCAAAGCACCTGTTGTGACCATCTCGGTATATAACAACACAGAGGGCGCAATAAGTCGTGAAAAATACCTGTAGTGTCTATCGGTACATTCCATCATGGGGGCTATTGAAATAAGTCGGTTGATTAGCATGTAAGCATTATAACATAGAAATGTTCGGATTGTTTACATAGCCTCAAGACTATAAACAGGTTTAATAGTACTCCACTGCTTACAACCCGGGCAATGCCAATCCAATGAGCTCGCTGAAAAACCGCAAGAAGTACATTGATAATCAGGTTTGTCGTCGATTAATTTTTTTGTTAAGTTTTGCAAAATCATTAAATCATCGCGAATTCTACCCTCAGTGTTTGTCATATATAAACTAATGAATAAATGCAACCCACGAATAGAAGGAAACCTTCTTACGTAATCTGCGACAAAATCTACTGTCATTTTATCGCCCTTCCAACGACGCATATGTTCTGAAAGAATCAAAACGACGGGTACTTTGGGATATTCATCCAACATTTCCATTAAATATTTAATAAGTTGTTCTTCTTCGTTGAGCGCCGTGTAGCAAGAAGCAAGCGCCTCAATAGATTCGGATAAATAATCCGGATTTTGTTCTTTTACACGCTTCAAATTGCGTAATGCCAGCTTATGTTCATTTTTCGCCATATGTACCTTTGCCTGCAATAAGCTTGCTCGCACACA